>DTYX01001065.1 GCA_012961655.1 Candidatus Poribacteria bacterium | reverse complement strand
TGTCACCACCGGGACTGGTGGGCTCTTACCCCACCGTTTCACCCTTACCCCGATTCATCGAACCGAGGCGGTCTGCTTTCTGTTGCGCTAGCTGTCAGATTACTCTGCCTGGGCGTTACCCAGCACCATTGGCCTGTGGAGTTCGGACTTTCCTCATCCCGATATCCATTTTGGTCGCTAACGAGAAATTGCGACCAAAACAAAGATTTCATCGAAACGCGACCATCTGTTCTACTCTAACCTGTATTTTTATAGTAACATTTGAACTCCAAATAGTCAAGGCAAATTTTCCAACTCTACAAATTTCCCACGCGGAAGAATAGCAAGCTTCCTGTAGATGAATTCCCGAAGTCTTGCGACTTCGGCTACCGTGGACCAATACTTGGTCTGATTCCACAGCCGGCGATATCCACCCACAAGAGAGCATCCAACTATATCTCGACTTACTTCTGTAATCGAGTTCTAAGCCCGAAACAATTCTCCCATTCGTTTGCCAAGAAATCTCCCAGCGATGATGAGACTGGTAGTTAGCAAGACCATCCCCAAAATTCCCATTGCGCTGGCGATATATGTTCCGTCTTCAAGTCGAAAGAATAGGCTGTAAATCATTTTGGTAATCGGATAAAATTGTTCCTTCTGCGCTAAAATAAGGCTGTCACTGACTTCAAGCATGGCAAATGAGAAGGACAGAATGCCGCCCGCTACTAAGTTCGCGATGACGAGAGGCAAGGTGATTTTGTACAATGTTCTCATAGGGCTTGCCCCCAAATTTTGCGATGCTTCTTCGAGAGTTATGCTGGTTTGCTGAAATCCCGCATAAGCGGCGCGCACCATGTATGGCAAACGTCGGACGGAATAGCCAATAATCAACAGCGTTACCGGATTTATGCGGGGGTCGATATGCCAACCGCCTATCCTCCAACCATAGAAACTGCCGAAATAGCCGAAAGCCAATACAATCCCCGGCAAGGCGAGGGGCAGCATTGCGGTTGTATCCAGAATGTTTTTACCAGGAATGCGCTTGCGGGTGAGAAGATAAGCGATAATAACCCCCAAGATTAAATCAATTATGGTGCTGAATACACTGTAGAATAAGCTGTTTCTGATGCTGGATAACGTATCGTTGTGAATGAATACTGAACTGTAGTGATGCAGGGTATAACTGCTCGGCAAAACGACGCCGAACCATTCTCCGGCGTCTGGCGTCAGTGAGGTCAAAACGACGCTGATATGCGGCAGTAGAGCTATGAATATCAAGAGAGAGGTGAACAGATAAATGAATCCCGACATAAGCGGCTTCGCCTGCGTTTCACGCGCGCCGGTATGCCCCCGCGCCATCATTTCATATCTTTTGCCCCCGAATACTCTCTTCGAGAGATAAAATGATAGCATCGTCAAAACAATCACCAAAACCACTAAAGCATATCCCATCGGATTTTCGTTGATGTCATTGACATGCAGAAAGATCTGAACTGGTAAAACTTGCCGATAATCGAACATCAGTGGCGTCCCCAAATCGGTGAACGCCCAGATGAACACGATGATGGCGCCGGCGAAGTAGCCAGGAATCATCAGCGGAAAGGTCACGGTGCGAAATAGATGAAACCGTGAGGCGCCTAAATTCTCCGCGGCTTCTTCTAAATTTGGGTCTACGTTTGCCAACGCCGCCGCTACGTTCAGATACATGATAGGATATAGATGCAGCGACTCTAAAATAATAACACCCCAAAATCCACCGCCGAACCAATCTATCGGATTATTAAGGTATGAAAAATCAGCTCTATTGAAAATATGGTGAGCTAAAAAATCGATTGGGTAGCTAAGAAAGATATTGACACTTCCGTAGTCGTTGAAAAACTGTTTCATGCCGATTGCGCCGACAAATGGCGGCATAATCATCGGCACTAAAATCAAACCCTGTAGTATTCCCTTCCCTGTAAAACGAAAGCGGATGAAGAAGTAAGCAAGCGGGAGACTCAACAATGTCGTAGTCAGAGTGACTATAAACCCGATTTTAAAGCTGTTGAAAACGCATGCTCTCTGGGTTTCATCGATTACCATTAATTTGAAAAAAGTGAGTTTGAATCCGCCGTTTATCCAAAACGCGCTTCTGAAGATATAAGCGATTGGATAGACGAGAAATAAGCCAAAGAAAGCCACTAAAAAGATGAGAAATAACGATACGCCTGCAGTTAGGTCGTATCGTCTCGAGATAAATTCAGAAAATCTGAAATCTCTTTGAGATAAAAAGTTTAAGGATTGTTTCATGTTTTTCCCAGTGAGTAAGAATCCGCGCTCATCATCTAATACTTTGTTTATATGCTCGGGCGTGAATTGCTATAACTCCGTATTCTGCTGTAGGCTTACCATGACTTATTTGGTCTGCCTATCGGAAATTCCTAATTGATTATCTGTAACTCGGTCTATTCTCCAAAATGGCTTTCTATCAAAATTAGATCGATTATATCTACGACGCCATCTTCGTTGACATCTCCTACAATGTCACCGCCAGTTTCTCCAAAGTGCTTGCCTACAAGAACAAGGTCGGAGATGTTAATTTCACCGTCTGAATTTACGTCCCAGGGGCGTTCTGGAGTGAAAGTCGCTCCTGTATTGACGGTTTCCTCAAATGTGCCGTCGCCGTCGGAATCCATCTTGACGGCAACTCCTTCTTTACCTTCAGATTTAGAGAGAGCATCCCAATCGACAGTATATTGATGCACTGAATTTGGCGATGTGGGAATATCGGTGGCAGTAAAGGTAGTAGTTTCTCCGTCTTTAACAGAATTTACTTTCAATCCGTATGTCCCTTCCTCCGTACCGACAACTTCGTAGCGGTAAGTGTCAATGGAAGGGAAAATTACAACGGTTTTGCTTTCCTCAATATAGATTGAATTGGGAATCTCTTCTTTTATGTTACCATTTACTAAACCAGTAATCCGTTCTTTGGAGTCATAGACTCGGAGTTCACCAGGGCTGGACAAAGTTGCACTCGTAAGGGGCTCTGATTCTACGGCTGGCACACTCGGTTCACCTATTTTCATAGTGACGGCGAGAGAGCCGTCATCATCTAAGGATTCCGAAGGATGCCCTTCAGCATCTCCATTATCATCAAGCCAGGAGTGGAAAAACCAGACTTTATCAGAACCTTTAATAAACGCCTGCAGGACATTTTCACCTTGCTGTATGGACTGCCAGAAACCAAAACTAAAGTGGTTAAAAATCCACCAGTTCTTTTCGTCATCACGAGTTGAGGTTACTATGATTCTGTTTTTTGATGAAATACTGTATGTAGGGTCAGTAATAAAGCTGCCTGAATAGCACGCATCAATAACGATGAGCATTTTAGTTTCTTCAGAGAAATTCTCATCAAACCATTTTACTAAGTCAATGCTTGTAACACTTTCGTTCTTGTTTAACTCAAAAGTAGCTAATTCAGAGCCGTGTCCTACCATGTATAAGAT
>DTYX01001064.1 GCA_012961655.1 Candidatus Poribacteria bacterium | reverse complement strand
TGAGACGACGCAGAGAATCACCAGAAGTACAGAACTCTGCGTCATCTCTGTGTTCTCTGTGGTTAATAAGAATTTTGGAGGTGTTGAAAACAGGCTAAGGGTAATCTGACCGTATTGGACAAGCCGATGTGGGTGTTTCCAGGACAGCGATTCCGCATTGCCATTTCACAGCCAACCGATTCAGGTGATTTAAACGTCGATGTGCCTGATTCGATTACGATGCTATTCAGAGATTTTATTTTCGCGCGCTGAACACAGGCGATGCCATACTCAGATTTTATGGTAAAGCGGGAAGTATGACAATCAAAATAGAAGTAATCCCTTGGAGCGATATTTTTACGCGGCGAGCGTTCAACGGTATCAAACTGCCAAGGATATGGCCTCTGGATGATTTGGAGTACAGTGAGTTGCCAGAAGATTATGGCAATGTCGATTATCCCAACATTGGATTTCGCAAAGATGAAGTCCTAATAATCTACAGTTGGAACCGCCCGGTTCCAGAACGAGTCGGGCGAATGAAACTCCGAATTTATCCTGTAGAATGGTTCTACAGGTGAAAAAGTAAGGAATATCTTTCGTGCGAGGCACACAGGTGATTGTAGAGATACTTGCAACAGAGAACATTCCCTTCGCCGTTGCATCTCCTCATTGACGTCCTCACTATAAAAATGGTAATATAAAAAGGTATTATAAACGTTCATTAAAAACAATTTCACAGATTCTCTCTCACAATTTCCACTCCCGCATATTCCAATTCTCCTGGAATTGGAGGCGTTAGTTTTTTTACTCTGACTAAAACCTTTTCAATGGGAAATTGGGAGAGGATAGCATCAGCTATCTTCTGGGCGAGTGATTCTATGAGAAGAAATTTCTCGCTCGTGCCTATCTCGATGACAAGACGAAAGATTGCTGAATAATCTATAGTATCGTTTAGATTATCGCTTCTGCCCGCCGGTTCTAAATCGTAGTCGATTTCAATATCCACGGCGTATTTTTGCCCGACTTCGCGCTCGGCTTCTGATACGCCGTGGTATCCGTAAAATTGAATTCCTTTTAAGATAATTTTGTCCATCTTGCTAGACCCCAAAATTTACAACACATCAAAATACGTAATTTTCTTTTTACGTATTGCGCTTTACGCATCATGTTCTCACAAGGTATGTTCTGCTGGGCAAGAGGGATACCTGTACACATTACCCTCGTAATTTTTCAGAACAATTTCATTATCGTCAAATGAAATGATGGGGTTGGGGATAATTGCAATCTTCCCGCCGCCACCGGGCGCGTCGATGACGTAGTGCGGCACTGCAAGGCCGGATGTATGTCCTCGCAAGGCACCGATAATTTCCAATCCTTTCTGAACAGATGTCCTGAAGTGTTCTGTGCCGATGACTAAATCCGCCTGATAGATGTAGTAAGGTCGAACGCGGATTGCGAGCAGTTTTTGCACCAGTTCTTTCATCACCACCGCATCATCGTTTACACCTTTGAGCAGTACTGTCTGATTACCCAACGGAATGCCGGCGTCGGCGAGCATTTCACAAGCCTTTTTTGATTCGGGGGTAATTTCGCGCGGATGGTTAAAGTGGGTGTTGAGATAGAGCGGATGATATCTTTTCAGTATATCGCATAAATCCGGCGTGATACGTTGTGGCAAAGTTACCGGCACGCGGCTGCCGATGCGAATAATTTCGACGTGCTCAATCGCTCGGAGTTCGCGGAGTATAGATTCAATCTTCCCATCAGTGAGCATCAAAGGGTCACCGCCGGAAACAATTATATCGCGGACTTCGGTGTGCTGACGAATATATTCCAGAGCCATTTTGACCACATCTTCACCAATGGATGTTGGGTCGCCAACTTTCCGCTTACGGGTGCAAAAACGGCAGTACGTTGAGCACATATAGCTTATATAAAAAAGCACCCGGTCTGGATAGCGATGAACTAAGTTGGGTACGGGACTGTCCTCTTCCTCTGCAAGTGGGTCTTCGAAACCATCGCTAACAATCTCATGCACATCAGGAATGACTTGCTTCCAGATTGGGTCGCCTTTCTCCTGTATCAAACTCAGATAGTAGGGATTGACGCGAAGGGGGAATTTTTGGTGTACTCTCCTTATCTCTTCGATGTCGACCTCCAAAACTTTGGCTAACTCCTCTGGGTTAGTGATAGTCTCTTTGATTAAACGTTTCCATTCGTCCATTAAATTTCATCTCCTTAACAGATTCAATAGAAGATAACTTTTGGAATGGGCTTTGTCAAGGCAAAAAAACTTAAAGAAATCCAGCCCCGAGGAGGAACTTTGCTCTCTTAGCACAAAGGTTTATATCCCATGCTTATTTCACATCATAAAAATTCTTTTGACAAAGTCGATAAGGTATGATAACATCAAAATAATCGTTTTACTGAGAAGGGAGTTGAAAATATGGCATTATTAAAATGGGGAGTTTTAGGAGCAAGCAGTGTCGCTCATCGGAGAGCGATGCCTGCCATCAATAAAGCTGAGAATGCGGAACTACATGCGCTGTTCTCTCGAACTGAGGAGAAAGCCAAGCGGATGGCACAAGAGCATGGTGCCGAGCGATATTACACCAATGCTGATGAATTGATAGCTGATGAAGAACTTGATGCAATCTATATTTCTACCCCGCCTTATCTCCATTGCGAGTACACGCTGAAAGCGGCGGAACGCGGACTGCAGATTATGTGCGAAAAGCCGATGGCGGTAAGTGTCGAGGAATGTGAAAAAATGATTGCTGCATGCGAGAAAAATCGAGTCGGCATTCAAATCTGTTTCCTCTTCCGCTTTCACTCCTGTTTCCAAGATATTAAGTCGATGATTGATGGCGGGCAGTTGGGAGAAATCATTGGCGCCCGCATGCCAATTTTCAAGGTGAGTGGTCATCCCGAAGGAGATTGGCATACTATCCGAGCTCAAGGCGGTGGTGGTTCACTGATGGACCAAGGTGCGCATAGCGTCGATTTGATTCGATATCTCATCGGCGAAATCTCTGAAGTGACTGCATTCTGTGGCACTTTCGCTGATGTGTATAAAGACGTGGAGGATGTAGGCACTATCCTGATGAAGATGGAAAATGGCGCGCATGCTGTCGCTAACACGAGCTTTGTTGTCCCCGTTTACGATGTCGTTTTTGAAGTTTATGGAACGAAAGGATGGGTGCTGGTCTACAATAACAACGGTTGGTATGTAAAAACAGACATAGACGGCAAAGTGAAGGTAGAACCATCTCAATACGAAGATCTTTTCCAAATGCAATTTGAGCATATTGCTCGTTGTGTATCAGGAAAAGAGAAGCCAATTATTACAGGGATGGATGGATTGAAAAATATTCAAGCTATTAGCGCGGCTTATGATTCTGTGAGAACAGGACGGACAATTAAATTGTAACTTGCTAGGGGCATGATTAGCTCTCTGTTAAATAAGTTCTGAAATTATAATTGAAAAATAGAAAGCAAGATGTCAAGGATGTAGAGTTTATGTTCTTTCGTGATAAAACACTTCGTGGCAGCGTCAGAAATGCCGTTGTGTGTGCGATACAACCCCCTGGCCCCCTTTGTTAAGTGGGAAAGATGCTCCCCGGCGAGCTTAGATGCACTGCTCTTGGTGGATTATACCGTAATAGTGACAGGATGTAAAATCGGGGATTTTGTTATGTCAACATATTTATACGACTTTTGCAGTTAGCGCCTAATCCTTTAATACAATCGTCGAAATTGTAAATTGTAAATGGAAGGGTGGAAGGACAAACATTTTCTTGCATCCTTCCATCCATCCAACCACCTTCTGATAACTGCAAAACTTGTGTGTTTTAGGTTATTTTATTGACAAACGTGGATGTCTTCTTAAGCGCGTCGTAAGGCGAAGTTGTTCTCCTTTCAGAGAGTTCTTGGCTGAGAGCAGTTGAGGCGTCCTCCGGAAAATCTCTTTCATCGATGGGAGGTGTAAATGGACGGCAAGAGAGAATTTTGGCGTGAGTTTGTATCACATCTGGGCGTGACAGTAATTTATTTGCTGATAGTTTCGTTATTTACACGTAGTTTTTCCCTGCGCTTTTGGATTGGCGGAATAGTTGGGATACCTCTTCTTGACATAGACCATCTGCTCTATCTATTTATGAATTCGGAAGAAAAATCTTGTCAGAAATTCTTTAGAATTTGGCGTGAGAGGAGATATCAAGAAGCTATATTCTATCTAGTTAGTTTACATAAAAACGACAATAAAAAGAAACTACTACATAATGGATTCTTCGCTGTACTTTGGGCTATCCTCTGCTTATCAGTTTTAGTAATAAACCGGAGTTTGTTGCTCATGGGTCTGATGTTGAGCGTTTATATTCATCTCCTGAAAGACATTATTGAAGATTTAAGTGATATGGAACATCTGAAGGAATGGCTCTTCTGGCCGCTTAAAAAAACAATTAACAATCCCGTTACGATAATCTATATAAATTTGCTAATAGTAAAACTTCTCCTTTTGACGGGTCTCGTCTTTTACCCAATGATTTAGGATTCTACACTGGTTAAATTAAAAACATGGGGTCAAACTATTTCGCAACGACCATCGACACTGGAGGGCTTAACTTTCGTGTTCAAAATGGGAACGGGCATTTCCTCTTCGCTATTGTCACCAAAAAGTGGAGGATATCGGGCTCGAACCGATGACCTCTTGCATGCCATGCAAGCGCTCCCCCATCTGAGCTAATCCCCCATT
>DTYX01001063.1 GCA_012961655.1 Candidatus Poribacteria bacterium | reverse complement strand
GCTGCAATAATCAACATTGACGCCGTTTTCCCTTGAAATATAGCTCTCACAAATTGGAAGGCTCAATAACTCTAACCGGTGTACGGGAGAAGTGGGCTTGATTATATGTCAGAATCGGAACATCATAGACCAGACAAAATGTCGGATTAGGATTGATGTATCAACTAAAACTCGATTGGTTTCCATTCTTTCCATTTCTGATTTAAATATTCGAAGGCTTTTTTAATCTTTTCATCATCAGCTCAAATACCTTGTGCTGCGTCAATTTGCGCTAATGCTTCATCAGTTAGCTTTTTGGTAGGCTTATGTGAAATAATTTTCTGCACGATACCTACCTCTTGTGCTTCGCTGAAGCCGAGTGAATCATAAACTTCAATGGGTATTTCGAGTGTTGGCTTTTTCCCTACTTTGGCGATAATCATTTCCAATACATCCTTGAAATCGTTTTGTAAATATTCTAACATCCTTAGTGGGTAGTGTCAAGTTTTATATTCGGACTGGACTGACCCGAAAACTCAGCCTCATTAAAATGCCTACAATGTTAATTCCGAATTCCGAAATCCGAATTCCGATTTTGATTCATGCAATGCTCTCTCAATTTTCGGGTGAACCCAGTTATATTCGGAGGAAGACATCATGAACGAATTCATACCACTTTCCAAAATCAACACTTTTATCTACTGTCCAAGACGTTTCTATTATGAATTTGTCCAACAAGAGATGCTCGTCAACGAACACGTCGAGGAGGGAAAATTAGCGCATGCGCGGACAGATGAGCCGATGCAGGAACGCCATGAGAAAGGTAACCTGGTATCTCGGAGGCAATATCTTGCGTCTCAAAGTTTAGGCGTCTCCGGCTTCGCTGACTTACTCGAAGAGAAGGATGGCATGCTCTATCCCGTCGAGTATAAAAAGGGCAGGACGGGCAATTGGCTCAATGACAAGGTACAACTATGTTTGCAAGGGATGTTGCTTGAAGAATCGATGGGAAAGGATGTGCCATTCGGATATATCTATTACATCACCAGTAACAGAAGACGAAAAATCGCACTGGACGACGAATTGCGGAAACTCAGTCTGGATGCCGTCCGAAAAGCGCGTAATTTAGCCGAAATGGATAGGAGCCCAGAACCAGTCCATGACAATCGCTGTAATGGATGCAGTTTGCAGCCGCTATGTCTGCCTTTTGAGGTCGCTTATCTACACGATTTAGACAAACCGCCTAAACGAATTCAACCGACTTTAGGGATAGAAAATGTCCTCTACGTCGATGAGACTGGCGCATCGCTGAAAAAGCAGGGGGGACGGATTTTGGTCTGTAAAGGAGACGAGATCTTACGCGATATGCCCGTAATTAATATCGGACAGGTGGTAATTAGTGGAAACGTCGCCTTGACAACACCAGTGATGCAATGGTTGATGTACGAAAACATTCCGGTGATTTTTCTGTCGATGTATGGTAAGTATCAAGGCGCGCTGACGCCGCAAATCTCGAAAAATTCGCTTCTCAGAGTCGCACAACACAAAATGGCAAACGATGGAGGCAAAACTTTGTCGCTCGCAAAACAATTTGTCATCGGTAAGTTGACCAATATGCGCACGGTGCTTCGACGCCGAAACAAAGAAAAAAGCGATAAAATGCTGTCAGACAGCATTGCGCAACTTGCCCAAAATATCAAAACGGCGAAAAACGCCACGCATCTCGACCAACTCCTGGGAATCGAAGGCGCGGGTTCAGCAGCTTATTTTAACGTCTTCGGACGACTGCTTAAAAGTGAGATGGGATTCGATTTCCAACGCCGTTCCCGACGCCCACCGGCTGACCCGACAAACTCTTTGCTCAGTTTTGCCTACACTCTTTTGACCTCTGATCTAATCTCGGCAATTCAGATTGTCGGACTTGACCCGTTTATCGGATTCTATCACCAGCTCAAATATGGACGCCCATGTTTAGCGCTCGATTTAATGGAGGAATTTAGACCAATTGTGGCGGATGCCGTAGTTCTCGCTCTGATAAACCGCGCCGTTCTCAAACCGGAAGATTTCACGGAAAAATATGGCGGATGGTTCTTGAAAGATGGAGCAAGAAAGAAGTTCTACGCCGCTTATGAAGGACGAAAAAATGAATTGGTTACTCATCCCGTATTCAGATATAAGTTGAGCTATCGCAGAGCCTTTGAATTGCAAGCGCGTATATTGGCAAAATATTTAATCGGCGAAATTGACGAGTATAAGGCGCTAACAGTCAAATAGGTGAATATATAAAGATGTATTATGTCGTCGCTTATGACATCGAAAGTGATAGACGCCGAAACCGCGTGATGAAAACCCTCAAGGACTTCGGGCAAAGGGCGCAGTATAGCGTTTTTGAATGCGATACAGATAAAAAACACTATCTGCGATTGAAGGACAGATTGGACAAACTTATCAACCATGATAAAGATTCGATAATTTTCTTTCACCTCTGTAAAAAATGCGAAACCCAAATCGAACGTATCGGGATTGATAAAAAAGTTCTTGATAAATCGGAATATATCGTGTAAAATATTATCATTGGGAAATAAAGTTTTCCGAGTATCTCTACGCTAACATTTTCTCGGGAGATGTTCGGAAAAGTCACAAACTCAGTAACCATCTGAATCCATAGAGGTGAAATTTGTCTCTCTGACCAAATTTTAGCAAAAAATTTCCTTCAAAAAAGTAGATGCTC
>DTYX01001062.1 GCA_012961655.1 Candidatus Poribacteria bacterium | reverse complement strand
CCGCGCTTAAGCAGGCGTCCCCGCCTGCGGTATCTGGCGACAGCGACGCTACGGGATTTTGGAATTAAGTCAAAACATATTTCACAGAGCATTGTTACTTTTGATTTGACAAACCATTATTGTTCATCTTTTATACCGCGCGGCATGTGCTAAAATATTCCAATAAAGCTGCTATCAGCCCATCTATCGTATATTCCTTCGCCTCGACATCAACATGGATGCCAAGTTCTTGAGTAGTCTGGGACGTAATTGGTCCTATGGAAGCAACGACCACATCTTGCAGAAGTTCGCTGAGATTATCCGCGTTGAGCATGTTCACGAAGTTGGTGACGGTGGAGGAACTGGTAAATGTCACAGCATGAGCCCGTTTTGATTGTAACAATTCTGTTACCCATTGAACATTTCCCTCTCCCTGGATGGTTCTGTACGCTGTAACTTCATCTACAACAACTCCTTTTTCCGATAGAGCTTGGGGAAGGAGTTGTCTTGCTGTTTCCGCGCGGGGGAGGAGAATACGCTCCCCAGAAGCAATTTTATCACTCAATCCTTCAACGATTGCCTCTGCTCTATATTCTTTGGGGACGGAATCCACAATTAAGCCAAATCGTTCAATTTCCGCTTGGGTTCTGGGACCAATTGCGCATAGTTTGATTCCTTTTAAATCTCGAACGTCCCTTCGGAGATACTTCAATCGGTCGAAGAATGATTGTACGCCGTTTACGCTTGTGAAAATAATCCATTGGTATGTTTCGATGCAATTGATAGCCTCATCCATCTGGGCAAAAGAGAGGGGCGGGACAATTTCTATCGTTGGAAATTCCCACGCTTCACCTCCCAAAGCAGAAATTTTATCGGCTAAGGCACTCGCCCGTCGGGTGGCTCGTGTTACAATAATGCGTTTGCCAAAGAGCGACTTCTGTTCAAACCACATCAGTTTTTCACGGAGAGTTACCACTTCGCCTACGACGATGACAGCCGGCGAGGCAAATTTCTCCGCTTCTGCTTTTGCGACGATATCGGCAAGCGTACCCACTAAAGTTTTCTGTTCCGGTGTTGTCCCCCAACGTATCAAAGCGATGGGTTCGTTCCCGTCGCGCCCGTGTTCCATTAATCCCTCAACAATTACAGGCAAATTCCGCATCCCCATCAAAAAGACGAGCGTATCAGCGCCTTTGGCAACCTTGTCCCATGAGATGCGTTGATTGTCTTTGACATCAGCTTCATGTCCGGTGATGATTGCAAAGCTAGAAGCATAACTGCGATGGGTGACCGGAATGCCGGCGTACTCCGGCGCGGCGATGGCTGAAGTAATACCTGGCACAATTTCGTAGGGAATTCCATGCTTCGCCAGTAGCTCCACCTCTTCGCCTCCGCGGCCGAAGACAAATGGGTCGCCGCCCTTCAAGCGGACAACACTTTTGCCTTCTCGCGCTTTTTGCGCTAAGATGAGATTAATTTCATCCTGCGTTAAAGCATGACGCCCCGGAGATTTGCCAGCGTAAACTAATTCGACCTCTGATTTAGCATAATTTAACAAGGTTGGATTGACCAATCGGTCGTAAATTATGACATCTGCATCGGTGATGCATTGCATCCCCTTAACCGTTATCAATTTTGGGTCGCCTGGTCCAGCGCCGACTAAAAAAACTTTTCCGTTGTTTTGACTCATTTTCACACCTGTTCTGTTAAATTTCCGCGCAGAATGGATTCCGCGCCAATATCTAGCAATTGTTTCGCTAATTGCTTGCCAAGCGCATCCGCATCCGATAATTCTCCGCACACCGATGAACGCACTATCCGCGAACCATCTACGGCAGCGACCAATCCCTCCACCTTCAATTTTCCCTTTGATACTCTACCCAACGCAGCTATCGGAATCTGGCAGCCGCCGCCCAACTCCGCTAGCATAGCTCTTTCAGCCGTCACAGCCACAGCAGATTCAAGGTGGTTGATTTTACTCACCAATTCTAATAACTCCATATCATCATCTCTGTTCTCAATCCCTATGGCTCCTTGTCCCACGGCGGGCAAGCAAATTTCATAAGGTAGTTGTTCGGTAATCAACTCTTCAAAACCTAATCTTTGCACACCAGCGGTAGCCAGAATAATAGCGTCGAATTTTTCATTTTTCAGTTTTGCTATTCTCGTATCTATATTACCGCGTAGATTATGGATGTTCAAATCGGGTCGGGACTGAAGCAATTGAGCGCGCCGTCGCAAACTGCTAGTGCCAACTTTAGCGCTCAACGGCAGGTCTGTAAATTTGAATCCTTTATGTGAAACTAACGCATCCGAAGGGTCAGCCCTTTGAGCAATAGCGCCAATAGTCAGTCCATCTGGCAGAATAGTAGGCATATCCTTCATACTATGCACCGCTATATCAATCTCACCGCTATGCAGAGCTAACTCCAACTCTTTGACAAATAGTCCCTTACCGCCGATTTGCACTAACGGCGCGTCTGGAATTTTATCTCCGCTAGTTTTTATACGCCGCACTTCAAATTGGCGTTCAGGCGCGAGTTTTTGTAATTTATTTTGAATCCAGTTAGTTTGCCAGAGAGCTAATGCACTACCTCTGGTGCCAATGATTATTTTAGATTTCATTTTAATTTCCCATCAATCATAATCCGCGGATTTCTATGAAACTCTACAGCAGCGCGATGGCGAACCCGAGTCCGGATTAACGTGTAAGTTTCATCTTCTTCTTAATTCGTCAACACGACCTAAGAACACTTGTTGCTGTAAATTCTCCCTTTTTTATTTTATCACCGGAGTATTTATCCGTCAAAGGAAAAATTTATATCAAAACGGTCAATCCCTGAGGCCGTTTCTGGGAAGACTAAATGACCCTATTAAAACTAGTAATTTTTCTGATTTACCCCCATTTTTAAGTACCTAAGTTCAGTATTTTCATATCACTCATGAGCGGATGCAGAAATTCCCCGTGAAAAAATTTGTTGTAGCGGCGTGCCTCCGTGCCGCCACTTCTGTTTCACGCACTCTGTGGGGAATTTCTAGATAAGTCTCTGTAATCAACTTGAAGAATTTTGCTATATGTGGTATAGAATATACTTAGAGATCTGGCATTGTCTAAATAAAATGAACAAAGGAGTATTTCAGCATGCAAAACAAAGTCATCAGGTTCGATGAGGAACGTTGGCTGCACCCAAGTTGCACAGTGCTTCCTATGGATAAGGGAGGGCCATTTGTCGAACTGAGCGATGGGAGTCTTATGACCATTGAAGGAAACGCCACCATCAGAAGCTTTGATGATGGCAGAACTTGGTCGGAGCCTTGCCTCATCTCTGACGAACCCGGTCCTGGTCGACCCAGCTCAAGCGGAGTGCTGATAAAGACCCGCGACGATGTGATAGTTTACGTGTATCTGGATATGGAAACCTATCAGTGGTCATGGGATGAAACGCAGAGAGAAGCTGGCGAAGATGTCCGCTTGGATGTGTGGGCCATTCGAAGCCTGGACGAGGGCAAAACTTGGCTGGAGCGGCAGAAGATTTTTTCAGGCTACTGTGGCGCCCTGATAGATATAATTCAAACCAAGAGCGGACATATCGTCGTTCCGCTTCAGCGTTTGATTCGCCATCCCAGTCGTCATGGCACGTGCGCCTGTGTCTCTGCAGATAACGGCAAGACATGGGAGATGAGCAATATCATTGATTTAGGCGGGCACGGACACCACGATGGAGCAATGGAAGCCACCCTGGTCGAATTGCAAGACAACAGGTTGTGGATGTTGCTACGTACCAATTGGGAGCGTTTCTGGGAAGCGTCTTCGGAAGACCACGGTTTTTCATGGCGAGTCATCAAACCTAGCTTGATTGACGCAAGCAGCGCTCCGGGTTATCTTAGCCGTCTTAGAAGCGGTCGCCTGGTGTTGGTGTGGAATCGTCTATATCCGCAGGGGAAGAGCGATTATCCCAGGCGCGGCGGGGATGGCAACCTGTCCCAGGATAAAGCCAGTTGGCATCGCGACGAGTTGTCCATCGCCTTCTCGGAGGATGATGGCAAGACGTGGACAAACCCGGTCGTTATTGCCCGTGACCAGCAAGGGCTGTCGTATCCATATATCTTTGAACGTAGGGCTGGTGAGCTTTGGATAACCACCCGGTTTCAAGGGAAGCTACGTGTCAGCCTGAAAGAAGAGGATTTTAATGATGATGGGGTTTGATGCCATTTCCGGCAAACTGAAGCTATGAAGGTTGTGAAAAAGAAGCTGAAAAGAGGTCAGTCCAATTGACGTCTATCGAGCGCCAACAATTTTATGAACGCTCAAGAAAGGCATACTGTATTATAGCGACCAGCGAGACGGCGCTATATGCGAATTTAATTTTGAAGAAAGGGGTTGTTGCGTCGTGACCTGTTACAGTTGAGTTGACTGTTAGAACCAAATTCCGTAGAGTGTGCAAGGCCCACTTTACAAATCCTAAAGCGATTGAATTATAGTAAACGAAGTATAAAAATGGCAAGATGGCAAAATATTACAGAAGTAGAAAGACAAGTTGACAATTACCTCTGTACTATTTTGCCTGAGCGGCTCTATAGTTATTCTTGACCTTTCGTCAATTCCTTTGCGCGTCGATATTTTTCCCTGGCGAAGTTGCTCCACTCTACTTTCTTCTGATTTCTCAGCACCGCATCCGTATTCCACTTCCCCCTTGCGAGTTCCAGGGCTTCCGGCTCGGAAAGCGGCATTTTACTAAATTCTTTCAGAGCGGCTTCTTTGTCTTGGCTATTTTGGCAAGCATTAATTGCTTTCCAGGCTCTCACAAGTTGCTTATGTGGGTCGATAATCAATGTGCCGATGAGGTCGTTGACAATTACCCATCGGTCGCTGCCTTTTTGGAAATCATATTTAAAGTCGCTTTTAAAGGTGAATGGATTGACTGAGACACTGCTTCGTTCGCCCAATTTTTCATGGAGTTTGGGCAAAACGCTAGCGCGATTGAGATTGAACTTTTTGGGGCCATCGGGTTCGCCTCTCTTCAGCATCCAGATTTTCTGTCCCTCTTCAGATAACACAAATTCGACAAATTTCTTGGCCAACTCTAAATTTGGCGCGCCCTTCAGAATTGCAATCGAATCTGGCGTAAACACAGCTGTATCTGCTGGGAGAACATATCCCAGCTTATCGGAGCCAACGGCAGCGATCTGCTGATAGGCGTAAAAGTCGATAGCAAAGCCATAAATCATACGTCCCGTGGCGACATCTTGCGGGATTTGACTGGAAGCGGCGGGAAACGTTTTAACATTGCCCGCAATTTCAAAAAGAGTTCGAAATCCTTCTTCCCAACCGTACCCTTGTAAAATTAACTCGTACATCATGTGCGCGCTCCCGCTTTCGCGTGGGTCAGCCGCGCCAACACGGTTTATCAGTTTTGGATTGACCAAATCTATCCAGTTCTGCACTTTGGGAAGTTTCAGGCGTTTGCGAAGCGCCTCGTTGTATATGATGCCAAATCCGGAGATAGCGGTACCGTACCAACGATATTCGGAATCATACAGTCGATTGCCCAACAATTCTGCTGGAATCTTCGCCAACTGTTCGTCCGGCAACTTGTGGGGATGAAGCAACCCCTTGTCGGCAAAGCTGAGAAAGATTTCTGTACCACCGCCAAAAAGAAGGTCAATATTGATGCCTTCAGGTGAACGTTGAAAATCTGACTGAATACGACGACGAATGGTAGATGTTCCTCCGCCGACGTCCAACCATTCCAATTCCACTTGTTGATTGAGTTCCCTTTGGCACCATTCGACAAAAGCATCTTCAAACTCGGTTCTAATACCTTCTTGGTGGGGGGAAACAAGAATGAGTTTGTTATTTTGAGCGGGCGAAAAATTCACACCCAACAAGGTTATGCCGATGACTATTATCAAAAGTGGAATGTGTCTCTTTTGCATATTTTTTCTCCAATGTGGGGATGAGAAACCCGTTTTCTCAAAGAAAACGGG
>DTYX01001061.1 GCA_012961655.1 Candidatus Poribacteria bacterium | reverse complement strand
CTAGTCACTTTTCCCTTGACAAAAGATGTCTGAGAATGTAACATTTATCAGGCATTAACCCCTCATGGGGTCAAATGACACTATTTCATACCAATGATACTCATAGTGGTGATTACCAATCTCGAAACGTGGGCTGCTTTTCTTGACCCACCTGGATTTAGGAACTATCTACTAAACGCTGCGCATCGCGGATGCGATTGCCTTTAGCAATCACACGCGATTGAGAAATCATCCGTGGAGTTAGTTTAGAAATCTCCAATCTCTTGACCATTATTGAAGGTAACCAGAACCCGTTATTATCACGAGCCTGTCTTTAATTTTCACACTACCGTCCTGAATAAGTTCTTCCCAGCTAAATTATCATCCCTAAAGTCGCCCTTGAATGTTCCAGCCTATTTAGACGGAAAATTTCCGTCTAATCTTTTTATCCAGAATTCCTCTTGAATCAACTTCCAAAACCTGATAAAATTAAAAACCAAGTAATAAATTATACAACCTTTCTAAAAAGTTGTCAAACAAAAAGTTTGGGGGGTGAATTCAAATGTCCTGGATAGGGTGGGTTATTCTGGTAATATGACATAGAATTTCTTTTAATCCTCACGTTTCACTCATTACGCATCACGTTTTACGAAATAACAAGCTAAAATTGGTATAAGACACTGCATGAGATTTCTCGGAAAGCTCTGCATAAAAATGGAGGTGCATGTTTATGTCTAAAAAACCGAATATCTTGCTCATCACGACAGACCAACACCGCGGCGACCATTTGAGTATCGCAGGACATCCCGTTGTTGAAACGCCAAATTTGGATGCCTTTGTAAATCAGGGGGCATACTTTCCGAACGCTTATTCGGAGATTCCCTCAACGACTGGCGCGCGACTCTGTCTGCTGCGTGGCCGCGGAAGTTACGACTGCGGATTAATCGGCTACGCCGGCGTCGAGTGGAATGAGCGCAATTCGGTGGCGGAAGTATTAGCTAGAAATGGTTATCATTGCATTGACATCGGTTGGCGCAATTTACATCCGCGCCGCAAATTGTACGGTTTTCACACTGTGATACCACATGACCTAAGTGACGGTGTGGACGACTACATGGAGTGGCTTAAAAGAGAAGCGGGGCCTTATGCGCATGAACGCGGGCACGGCGTGGATGCGAACGGCTGGACGGCGCGTCCCTGGCATCTTGACGAAAGATTGCATCCAGTTGTCTGGACGGTCAATACGACTATCGGACAGATAAAGAAACGCGACCCAACACGCCCTTTCTTCGTCTGGTGTTCCTTTCTGCGTCCGCATTCGCCTTATGACCCGCCAAAGTCCTTTTGGGATATGTTTATCAATCGTCAATTGCCGGAGATTCCCGTCGGCGATTGGGCGGGGGAATACGATGCGCCCAATCCGGGATTGCCAATCACCGCCTGGTATGGGCGCTTGACTCCGGAGCAGAATCAGCGCATGCGTGCAGCGTACATGGCGATGGTCTCTTTCATCGATTCTCAAATTGGATACGTGCTCATGGTACTGCAACGCGAAGCGGGATTATTAAATGACACGCTCACTATTTTCACCTCCGACCACGGCGATATGATGGGCGACCACCATCTTCACCGCAAGACTTACGCCTACGAAGGCTCCGCACGCATACCGTTCCTGATTCGCTATCCCAACGGTTGGAATTTGCCGACGGGAGTTTTTGAACCTGTCGTCGGTTTACAGGACGTGATGCCCACGATTCTGGAAACAGCAGGCATTGAAGATGTCGGAGGGTTGACCGGCAAAAGCGTTTTTGCGGCCATACGCGGTGAGCAATGGCGTGAATTTCTCCACGGCGAACATTCGCCGTGTTACAGCAATAAGGAAGCGATGCACTATCTAACCGACGGCCGTGAAAAATATGTCTGGTTTCCCGCGTCCGAAACGGAACTGTTTTTTGACCTCGTCGCCGACCGCCAAGAGCGCCGCAACCTCGCCAACGACTCAGAATATAGCGGCCGGGTCGAAATGTATCGTCAGCGGTTAATTGAACTGCTAGCTGAACGCGGCGATGGTTTTTCAGACGGCAAGAGCCTCATCCAACGTGATGACCGGTGGAGCCCAGTGGT
>DTYX01001060.1 GCA_012961655.1 Candidatus Poribacteria bacterium | reverse complement strand
CATTGCCGTCGTGCTCAGCGCAATGAATTGCGCTACTACAAACGAAACGACTTAAGCCAGCAGATATCCTAATAACACACCCAAGGTTATGGCGGTAACTACAGCGATTATGCCGATAAATACCACACCAAGGGTTAAACCCTGCTTCGCATCTTGGGAATTTTGTTCGGATATAAGACTCAAGTTTTCTGCCGATTTTTTACTGTTTTGTTTTTTTAACTTTGTTCGACGTTTTTTCTGAGATGAAATGCCAGACCATATCTCTTGGCGTTGACTTTTGATTTTTTCCGTTAAAATCTTTTCTGAAGCAGGAGATTGCGTCGCGGTAGTCTCCAATCTGGTGGGCAATTCTGCAACATTCAGTTTTGTTTGGCGCGTTGACACGGAATCACGCGCGCGACGCATATCAGAGGCATAGAAGTTCGCCTGTGTTCCATTTTGCTTGAGCATGGTTGTTTTATTATCCAATCTTGTTTTACTCGTTATATCAGAAGATAATTTTACCTTTTCCTTCGGCGTCGATTCCGGCTCATAAGGTGTGGTGCGTTCGCTGACAGATGGCGTCATTTTAGTTTGAGACTTTTCTCCCTTTGCGCGTCTGAGCATTACCACCTGATTTTGCTCTTCATAGTCAGCAATTGGTAAATCGCGTCGTCTCAACGCCTTGCCAGATGTAACAGTTTCAATTTCGACTGATGGCGTCGGCAGTTCAGGAGAAATCTTTGTTTTTGCCTCCGCTTTATCGTGGATAGCGAAACTATCGTCATTGAGTTTATTCCTTTTTCGCTTCAATTTAAGACTATGTTTGCCGAACCAGATTGCCTGACGATGTTCTTTATATCTCTCTTTCAGTACTTCTTTCTCCTTTTCATCCAATGGCATAATTTTACCTCCTGATTCCAAAAGATTTATATCTTCGTGATTCATAAATCTTGGGGGGTAATCGTAAAGATATTTAGCGGAATCTCGTTTCGAATCTCGCGGAGCCCCACCAACACAATCCTTTGTCGCTGTGCCTCTTCTCGTGCGCCGCTGTAAAGTCGTATGCCGCAAAAAATTGGAATGATTTCCGCCCCAGTTTTTGTTACGAACGACCTGACCCTATTAGCAAAACGTATGATTCGACCAGCGCCCGCTGAAACTTTCGTTTCCATTCGTACTTGTACTGGCCGTCCCTCCCATTCCGCCTCTGCTACGCCGTCCCATTCATTATCTTCCTGTGCTTCAAGTGGGGTTAGCAGACGCACACCGGATTTCGGCAATAGAAAAGCCACGCTCTCGCGGGCTTCTTCCTCCCATGTTGGTCCAAAGACTTCAGACATCGCACTAACCTGATGAGTCAATACATTAACTTGTTGTTCGGTTTTCTGTTGCGCTTCAGCCAAAACATCGATCCGAGAAGCTAACATATCCACTCGCTGTGTCAACGCCTGAACCTGCTCTTCGGTTCTCTGCTGCGCTTCAGCCAACGCATCGATCCGAGAAGTTAGCGCATCGACCCGAGAAGTTAACGCATCGACCCGAGAAGTTAACGTATCGAGCTGAGAAGCTAACGTATCTACTCGCTGTGTCAACGCCTGAACTTGCTCTTCGGTTCTCTGCTGCGCTTCAGCCAAATTCTCAATTGCCTTCGCAAGCTCATTTATACCCAACCACTCGCGAAAAGTCTCCGCCCTTTCCTTCCGTTTCAAAAGGCGATTCAGCACTTCAAACGCCCATTCAGGGTCGGCCTCCAGAGCTTCCAAAAACGCCTGTTTATCTATGCTGGTCAAAATAGTCTCGTTCATGACTTTGTCACCTCATAGGGGAAAGAAACCGAGTTTCTTTGAGAAACTCGGTTTCTCCCGCATTTTTACTCTTCAACACGCTCTAAAACTACCTCCGCGCCGCTTCGAACCTTTTTGAAATCTTTCGGATTCCCCAATAATTTTCCGACCACGTTGACGACGCTGGCGGGTCTAATCTCATTCCCTCTGCTTGCCGGCGTCGGCCCGAAAAATATGCAGAACGCTGTACCGGGCGGCCAATAGGCTATATCACCTAACTCCACTACCTCTTGAGGATTTTCAGATTTCGCTTGCACGGGGATGGAAAAATAGATCTCGTCGCCCCATGTACTGCCGTTTTCTTTAATTGGAAGCATTTCCCAGATGAGGTCAGCTGTTTTCGAGTCATTTAATTCCGCTTCCATACTTACATCGCCCGCGGTAATTTTAATCTTTCTACTCATCGTAACACCTCGTTTGATTTTAACTTTAATTAGTATATCATACGCTCAGGGCATAATCAAGATTTTTCTCCAAAGTTCTCCGATTCTGTCCCAACTTCAGTGTTCAGCCCGAAACTTACTAACCGTCTCTGCGACTTCGGCTACGGAAATTCTCTCATGGGGAATTTGTCTTAAAAACTCTCCGATTCTATCATAAACATAATCAATTCCAGCGCGTATCGCAGCTTTGACTCACGGATGTCGAGCGGGACTTTGTGTACTGCGCCGCCGATTTCTAAGTTGAATAGCCCCTCATATCCAATAATCCGCAGTCCAGAAATCACGGCTTTCCAGTCGATATTCCCCTCGAATGGCAGCAGATGCTGGTCTTTTGAAGTATCATTGTCAGCGATATGAGTGGCGACGAGGTGCTTCCCCAGTGTTATTATCGAACGATACTGGTTGAGTTTCTGGATATTGCCATGTCCCGTATCCCAGCACACTCCAAGCATACCCGGCGGGGTATTTTGAACGAGCCAGAGTAAATCGGGTGGAATAGCGCCAAAGGTTCTGCGTCCCTGTTTTTCATTATCAAAGATATTCTCCACTGCGATTCGGACATTCAACCTTTGCGCATCTGCAACCAGATAACGAAACAAAGCTAAATTTTTTTGTCGCACCTCTTCTGCCAATCGTTCATCTTCAGCCATCGGCACACAGCCTGGATGGAATACCACCCATTGAACCTCCAGTATGCTCGCCCATTGCAAAGCACGTTTGGATGTCGCTAGGTGTCCTTGTAGTTTGTCTTCCTCTTCGCATGGATTAAACATTGGCCCATGCATCTGTAAAATTTCAACCCTTAGATGCGCACACTGTTTTTTCAACTTTACAAAATCTTGTTCGGGATTTTGACGTTTGTCGATATCGCGCCAATGTTTGTCCGCCAACTCGATATATTTCCAGCCCATTCTCGCCATTCTCGCCACCGCTTCCTCAGGTTGGAGTTCCACAAAGGCGTCTGTCCATATTGATGGTTTCAATGATGTTTATCTCCTTGTCAGGATAAATTCGTGTTTAACATTGTAGCAAAAGAATTCCTGAGAAGTCAAGTTTTTTACAGAATTTTCAGAGATTCTCAAAGGTG
>DTYX01001059.1 GCA_012961655.1 Candidatus Poribacteria bacterium | reverse complement strand
CTGTCAAATTTGTTTTGAAAAGTGTTTGTAGTAGCGCAATTGATTGCGCGTCAAAAAACGGCAATGAATTGCCGAACTTAGAACCAATCACGATTTATTTCACAGAACAATAGTAGGGCGAAGGCGATTCTTATGAGAAAAGGCACTATAATTTTGCTATTAGGTATTACTATCTGGGTTATAATATCGGGTTGCAAAAAAGGGAATGAACAACCGAAAGCCGTCCAATCTCAGAGCGTTACGCGACAACACAAACAGCCCGATGAAACGATTCCTGCTGCCGGCGAAATCAAAACGGGGGTGAACGATGCAACTCTCCACTATGAACGAGGGAGAGCCTATCAAAGACAAGGAAAGTTTGATGACGCTATCGTCGAGTTTCAGGAAGCTATCAGAATCAAGCCGGAATTTGCGGAAGGGTATAATAATTTGGGAGTGAGTTATCAGTTTCAAGGCAAATTCGATGAAGCGATAACGCAGTTTCAAAAAGCCATCAGTATCGACCCAGAATTGGTCGCAGCGCATCATAATCTCGGGGTAATTTATATATACAGAGGCAAACTAAACGAAGCGATAGCAGCTTTCCAAAAGGTCGTCGAACTCCGCCCCCAGTTCGCGAAAGCTCGTGTTGACCTGGGAAAAGCATACGGTCTGAAGGGCAACCTTGATGAAGCCATTGCTGAACTTAAAGAGGCTATCGAACTCGAGCCTGACATTCCAGCAGCGCATTACAATATAGGAATGGCTTACAGATATAAAGGCGAGTTTGATGAAGCGATAACCGCCTTGCGGGAAGCTATCAGACTCAAACCTGACTTCGCCGAGGCTCACAGCCATTTGGGAATGGTTTACAAGCAGAAAAGCATGCTTGACGAGGCGATTGTCGAGCTTGAAAAAGCCATCAAGCTTAAACTGGACAATCCCGAAATTCACAACGATTTAGGCGGAGTTTATATGAAGAAGAAGATGTATGAGAAAGCAATCAAGGAGTTTGAGCGCGCTATAGAAATTAACCCAGATTATGCGCAGGCGCGGAATAATTTAAGAATAGCTCAACTACGACTTGCCCGAAAGCGAAAATAGAAATTTTTATCATGATATCTACTTCCAAGCCTCCAGTCTTTTTATCAGTCCCAATAGTAACTTCCTATCTAATCTTTTTCTTTTTGCCCTTGAATTCTTCAGCGGCAAATGATTCCCTGCGACAAGGTATCAGCGCGTATGAAGACGGAGATTTTGACCTGGCCATTGTGAAATTAAACGTTGCGATAAACGCAGGCAAAAATGATAAATTAGTTACAGCGTACAAATACTTAGCTTTGGCCCTTATCGGAAAAGGACAGACGGGAAGAGCAGAAGCGGCGTTTCGTCTTGCTATCAAGTTAAATCCGAGTTTGAAGTTGAATCCCAATGAATATTCAAGCAAGGTTATCAATCTGTTTCAAAAGGTCAGGGATAAAATGGTCGATACCCTGACGGTTGTTTCTAATCCAGCCGGCGCGACGGTTTTTGTGGATGGCAAACGGCGAGGAATTACCCGTCAGGAGACAGGCGTCCTGAAGTTGGAAGCGCTCATCGGAAAACGGAATATCAGAGTCAGCAAGCGATATTTTGAGGATAAAATTATTGAAGCAAAAATCGTCAAAAATGGCAAGAATACCGTTACCATCGACCTTGAGCCGACGAGAATCGGTCTGTGGATTAAGACAGAGCCGAGCAATGCTAACGTATTTATCAACGGCAAATTTTTCGGGGTAACGCCGACTATCATCGATACTGTCATGGACGCTAAACTCTCCGCTAAACTGACGAAAGAGGGCTATCGTGACAAAATATTGGATATTCAAATCAAAGAGAGTGGCGTTGCACAAGTGGACGGCGTCGAATCGCCGCTCATTAACGAGATGGCGTATATTTCGACAACGCTTGAGTTATTGCCGCCTGGTCAACTGGAAATCGTTTCGGACCCATCAAACGCCGAAGTCTATCTTGACGAGGAATTGCAAGGCAAGACGCCTTTAAAGCTGGATAACATCGCCGCCGGCAAACACCGCTTGCGATTCCATCTTGAACAGTTTGATGATGTCGTTAAACTGGTCGAAGTAATCAGCGAGAAAACTATTGCCGTCCAATGCAAACTTGGGGGTGTACTTTCAGTGACCTCATTACCTCCAGGCGCTGATGTGTATTTGGGGCAAACACATCTTGGCAAGACGCCGGCGCTTACTGGTCAAATGCCGCAAAAGCCGCACTATCTTAAACTGAGCCTGCCAGGATATGTCGATGAAATCCGTGAGGTTGTTCCGTCCTTTAGCGTCACGGAGATTCAGGTACGACTTACGCGGAAAACGGGGTCGCTAACCGTTGATTCAGAGCCGCCAGGAGCGGCGATCTATTTAGATGGGAGGAAACAAGGCATCACCCCAATTGTTTTATATGGACTGCCGATTGGCAAACATGATTTGCATCTGACCAAACCTGGGTATGACGAATGGTCAGGGCAAATTCAGGTCGAACATCGGAAGATAAAATGGAAATACATTTATCTACGAAAGAAGATATAATCAAAATCTGTTTTAAGTTATTCATACTATTATCTGGAATGGTGAACTTTTGGGCTTGCGGCTCCTCCGTTCAGCGGGGAATTGTAATCTGGTCGGAGGGAGAGCAGATATTGCTCGATATCGGCAGCGACAACGGCATCGGTGTTGGGGACAAAGCTTCCATCCATCGTGAAATCCAATTGACTCACCCCGCCAGCGGCGAAGATTTGGGGATGTTGAAAGAAGAACTCACGGTTGCGTCAATCATCGCTGTCCGAAAAAATACCGCTACTGCCAAATTTGCAGGGGGCGCTCGCCGTCCCGTCCTTGTAGGGGACGCTCTTCATCGTGTTCCGTTGACAATTCAACCCGGTGATAAAGCGGTCATCACAGAACAAAAAAGCGGTCAGCCGACGAATTTCGTCACTGAAATCGGCTCAGTAACCCTTGTGGGGCCACAATCCCAAAGCATTGAAATCACCCTCCAAAACCCCAGTAAAATCTTCCTCGCGCCGACATTAACAGTGGCCATGCCTGAAAGCATCATCCAGCATCCTGTTAGCGGCGCCAAAATCGCTCTTTTGATGAGAAAAATCGCTGATGTTGAAGTAGTCGCAGTTGATTCGGCATCAAACACAGCAAGCTGTCGAATAACTGAATCCAAAGGTTCGCTGGAAATCGGCGACGCTGTCGTCAAACTCTCTGACCCATCAATATCTGCTTGGTTTCAGGAAACAGATGAATTCTCAGAAGAGATGATTTTAAAGAGAGCATACCGACAGGCTCTTAGGCATTACGAAGCCGCTGAATATTGGCAAGTTATCAAAAATTTACAAACAATCGAAACATTGAAAGAGGATTTTGAAGATACCTTGTATCTGTTAGCCGCGTCCTACAAGCATCTAGGTATATACGATAAAGCGCAAAACTATTTCCAACGCGCCGTGTGCCAACAGCCCGAAGATGCAAAAATCTGGCTCGAACTCGCGTATATGTACCTCGACCAAAATCGGCTGAAAGAAGCCGCCGAGGCCTACCAACATCTCACAAAGTTACTTCCCGACGATTATCGACTCTGGATAGACCTAAGCGAAATCCACAGCCGAATGGGAGACCAAGCCAAAAGCAACGCTGCCTACCAAAAAGCCGCTCAACTTGAATTCGAGAATGAATAAGTCAGACAGCCCCAACATATAGAAACTTCCCACGGAAAAAGTAGTGGGGTTTCAATAGCCGAATCCCTGAAGTCTTGGGACTTCGGCTACGGAGAAAAATAGGTCATTGTCATTTATAATATAGATCGGATTATTTATGTCACAAATTCCTGAAAATAAAAATTCATCTGCATTCAGTAGATTCTTCCAGCCTTATACTGTAATATTCAACATTACCTTCAGACAGATGTTCTGGAGTAAAAAGACGATGCTCATGTCCCTTGTGGCTCTCTCACCTGTACTTTTGACGATTCTATTTCGCTTTTCCAGACATGGCGCGGCGGAGGCGTCAGACTTTTTCCCATACATGATACTTATTGTCTATCTGACCTTTCTATCGATTTTGCTAGCTTTGTTTTACGGCACATCAATCGTATCTGACGAGGTGGACAATAAAACGCTGACCTATCTATTCACGCGTCCGATTCGAAAAGAGACTATTATTCTCGGAAAATTCGCCGCATATCTTCTGGGAGTGTTTCTGATGCTTTTCACATCAGTGCTGTTGACATTCGCGGTCGTCGTGGCCGATAACAATAGTCTTATGCCCACTGTCCTCACCAAACGCGCGGTACGAGATAAGTGGATGCCTGCGGATGGTAGTTCTGGCCTGACCTTCAAAGAACAGCGGCAAGTGCCACAAGAACTGCGATACTGGGAATATCAAGGTACTGAAGCGCGGCAGATACGCGATAGGTTGGCGCGCGGAGTCGCCAGAGGAGAAGTGCCGATGAAGTTTAGTCTGCGCTGGAATTTTTTGGCTGAGACACTTGGGGTATTAATGCTTGCCCTCATCGTTTACGGGGCGTTCTTTACCTTTTTAGGCGCGCGCTTAAAATACGCGGTGTTGATAGGATTACTATTTGCCTTCGGTTGGGAGAAAATTGTCCTCATCGTTCCTGGATTAGTCAAAAAGTTTTCCGTGATTTACTACTTGTTATCCAGCTTTCCCAAAGACCACATCCCGCGCGAATTTTCCCAAGTGTTCCTTAGAGGAACAACTATGCAATTTTCAAACACGACCTACTCAATAATTATCTTGTTGATTATTTCTATTGTATTTTTAGGGCTGTCTATTTTCGCGCTCTATCATAAAGAATGACGAAAGTTAGATTCATTCTTGGCAATTTCCTCCTGGTAAAAATATCTATTAAGTAAGTTAGAATTAAATTTGTCCACTTTT
>DTYX01001058.1 GCA_012961655.1 Candidatus Poribacteria bacterium | reverse complement strand
TTTTTAGAGATTCTCAAAGGTGATAGCGGCATTTATCCGTAGCTCTGTCCCGCCAAAAGCTGCGACAGACAATGGCATCACAGAGGAATGCCGCTACGACGTTTTTTTCCGTAGAGCCGTCCTTTACCAACCCAAATTATTTCATCGGATATTTTCCCGCGTGGGGAATTTCTGGTACGATTTCCCGCTTGATTGAGATAAGCAATCGTGATAAAATAGTGGCGTTCTAAAATGAGAGAAAAAAGGACATAAAATAATTACGTTTTACGCATTACGTCTTAACTTTGAAGAGGCAAATTATCAAAATCCATAATGGAGGATTTACGATGATAAGTATAGCCCAGATACGCAAACGTCCCGATACAGAGCGTGTTCTTGACCTTCGGCGTCGCGTTCGCGATGCAATGGAACACCCCCCGGTAGGATGGGATTGTCCAACTCGAATCGACGACCAATATATGTCTGAGCCCCTTCCGGTGCGAAAGGCTCGGGCTATCGCTTTGAAGCTATCGAAGATGCCGACTGACCTGTGGGATGGACAGTTGTTTGCCGGTTCAATGACGCTGGAACATCCGCGGGTACACGCCGAACGAGGATTTCCAGATTACACCACTGATGCTGAACGCGAAGAAGCGAGCAAGCGGGGAGTGAGCATTCATTCGATTTTCGGGCATATCGTGCCGGATTATCCTAAACTACTTTCAAAAGGGCTTATCGGCATTCGAGCCGAAGCGGAAGCGCAGCGCCCTCAGGCACAGAATGATGAAGAGAACGCCTTCTTGGATTCGGTTATTATTGCTGTCGATGCAGTTATGGATTATGCTGAGAGGCTTGCGAAGCGGTGTGATTTTGAGGCTGACTCTGTCGCCGATGAACGCCGAAAAGAGGAACTGCGACAGATGGCGGAAAATCTTCAGCAGTCGCCGTCCGGACCGGCTCAGACATTCTGGCAAGCCCTGCAATCGGTCTGGCTCTTGCATGAGATTTTTCACTCCACGATGAACGGCAACGCTATGGGAAGACTTGACCAATACGTCTGGCTCTATCTGCAAGCTGATTTGGAAGCGGGACGCATCGAACCGGAACACGCGGCGGAATTGGTCGATTGTTTCTGTCTGAAATTCAACGAGCGCGCGAAGACCACTGAAGAACAGGCTCCCGAAGCGCGCGAGCCGGAAAGGCTCGATTTAACCCGGCGCACGCGCCATTATACCTCTTCGCAACTTGGGACCAACCGTGATAGACTGGACGCGACGAACCATTGGTTGCAAAACATCGTCATCGGCGGCTTGACATCCGATGAACAGGATGGTACAAATCCGCTGACTTTCTTGCTGTTGGAAAGCTACCGGCGCAACCGGATGACCAACCCCCTCCTTACGGTGCGCGTACATCTCCGTTCGCCGGAAGAACTCATCCGCTATGTCTGCGACGTGCTCAAGGACGGCGGCGGCATGCCGGCGATTTTCAACGACGAATGTCTCGTGCCTGCACTTGTTGGAATTGGAATTCCGCGCGCCGATGCCATAGATTATACCAACGACGGTTGTTGGGAGGTCATCATCCCAGGACGAACCGATTTTCGCTTTCAACGACTCAGCATGATGTTGTGTTTGGAATGGGCTCTCAACCGCGGTTGCTCAAGTCTTGATGGCACACAGCAAGGACCGGACACCGGCGACCCGCGTACTTTCAAAAGCTTTGATGATGTCTGGCAAGCATTCCTGACGCAGATGGACGCCATGGTCGAACGAACTGTTCGCCGCGTCGTCGAAACCATCGACGACCGCAACATCATCGCTCCGGTCCCTCTGCTCAGCGCTTTGATTGATGGCGCGATAGAATCACGACGGGACATGACAGCGGGTGGGGCGAAGTTCCGGACTTTTGGCATGCTCGCCGAGAGCGCCGCTCACACGATTGATTCGCTGACCGCCATTAAGACTGTGATTTTCGAGAAAGGGGAGGCGAGTATGTCCGATTTATGCGACGCTCTGGACGCCAATTTTGAAGGCTATGCGCCACTGCGCGCGAAGTTGCTCGCCGCGCCGAAGTACGGCAATGACGACGAGCAAGCTGACGCTGTTGGCAGAAAATTCATCGATGCTTTTACCGAAACGGTCAAACAGCATGCTGAAAAACATCGAGCGTTGATTAAATTTCCCTGCGGAGTGGGGACATTCTCGTGGTACATCGGCATCGGAGAAGGGCTTGGGACTTCACCTGACGGTCGATTATCGGGTCAGCCGGTCTCATCTAATTTTTCTCCCGCATTGGGGCGCGATATGGAGGGCATCCCCAGCGCAATTCTGTCATATTCGAAGATGCAAGGGAATCTACCCGCTGGCGGGCCGCTTGACCTGCGTTTGGCGCGGCGACTGGTGGAAGGCGACGAAGGTACAACGCGGATGGCGGCGCTGATTCGCACTTTCGTGGATTTAGGCGGTTCGATGATGACACTGACGGTGGCTGACACGGAGGAACTCCGAGCGGCGCAACGAGAGCCGGAAAAGTACAAATCGCTGCGCGTCCGTATGGGCGGTTGGTGCGCTTATTTCACCATGCTCAGCAGAGAACAGCAGGAACATCACATCCGACGACAGGAGACGCGTTCTTAAATGTTTTGATGTGAATTAGTTTGACTGATTCAAATTGGAGGAGATATCGTATGATTATCGAACAGATTGCGGAAGATAAGTCCCAAAAGATACGCGTTCATTCCACCGCGCGGGCGGGTGAGAAAAAAGCCGCTTCTCCTCCGTTAGAGAGCGGCGACCGACTGACGCTACGCGAATTTGAGCGGCGTTATCATGCTATGCCGCATATCAAGAAAGCTGAACTCATCGAAGGAGTTGTGTACATTCAATCACCCGTGCGATTTGATACCCATGGTGAGCCACACGCTCAGATTATAAGTTGGCTTGGTGTTTATTGCGCCACTACTCCTGGCGTCCGAATGGCCGACAATACAACCGTTCGCCTAGACCCCGACAATGAAGCGCAGCCCGATGCGTTGCTAAGAATAGAGCCGGCGCTTGGGGGAAATTCCCGCATCAGCGATGACGGTTACGTGGAAGGCGCGCCCGAACTGATAGTGGAAGTTGCGGGAACAAGCGCGGCTTATGATTTGCACGACAAATTGAAGGTCTACCGCCGTAACGGTGTTAAAGAATACATCGTGTGGCAAACTTACGACGAACGACTGGATTGGTTTAGACTGCATGAGGGCGAGTATTTGTCCCTGACGCCTGATGAATCTGGCGTGGTACGTAGTGAGATATTCCCCGGTTTACGCTTGGCAGTGGAGGCGCTGTTGGAAGGCGATTTGGCAAAGGTTTTATCGGAATTGCAGAAGGGACTGGATTCACCCGAACACGCAGCATTTGTCGAGCGTTTGAACCAATAGGTTAGTAAATGATTTGTCATAAGTTTCGTTACCTTTGGAAAGAACATAACTCACAGAATATAAAGTGAATGGATGGAAGGATGGAAGTAGCTCATCCATTCAACCGCGCGATTGCGCTCTCAATCCAAAAGTGGAGGTTTGTTTATGAATGACGATAACAATCTTGAAAACGACAGAGAGCTTGCCTTGAACCCTTCACTTCGTTCGAGGGCAGGCTTCATGGAGGGACTTATCTTTGACCTCGATACCTTCGCCGTCCACGATGGCCCTGGAATTC
>DTYX01001057.1 GCA_012961655.1 Candidatus Poribacteria bacterium | reverse complement strand
GTTATCCGATTAAAGTCTGTTTTTGAATATTCTTTGATAAAACATTGAATATTTTGAACATTCTTTAATAAAATACGCACATAAGGATGTTTTCTGTAATGCAAAAGCGCAGATGAAAAAAGACCTATTACGTATTACGCATTACGTTTTACGGAAGAGAATTTGAAACTTTGGGAATTATTCATCATACTAATACTGTTGTCTCCGCTTGTGTTTTTGGGATGTTCCACTGACAAGGCCAAAGAAGAACCGACCAGGCCACCGCCGATTGCTGTTACATTCACAGACGTCACAGCGGCGGCTGGCATAAACTTCATCCATTCAGAAGGCGACATAATCGAGTTGGTTTCACAGACGACATCGCCGGGCGTCGCGTTTGCGGATTATGACAACGACGGTGACCTTGATATATACATAACGAACGGTTTGGGATTGCCGAACGCTTTGTATCGCAACAATGGCGATGGAACTTTTTCTGATGTAGCAGAGGAAGCAGGCGTTGACCATAGAGGATTTGCAATGGGATGTGTCCTCGGCGATTACGACAATGATGGCGATTTAGATTTATACGTGACCAATTACAATGAGCCGAATCTTTTCTTTCGCAACAACGGCGACGGGACATTCACAGATGTGACGCTTGAAAGTGGGACAGGCGATAACCGTTGGGGCGTCAGCGCGGCGTTTGCGGATTACGACAACGATGGCGACCTTGACTTATACGTTGTGAACTACATCAGATTCGCTAAAGAATTAGCGCCGAAGGATTTCGTCTTGGTCGAACGCGCAGAAGACAATGTGCTCCTCGCGCCCGAACCTTATGACCCGCAGGGCAATGTGCTGTATCGCAATAACGGCGATGGGACTTTTGAGGATGTTACAGACCAGGCAGGCGTGGCTGACGAAGATGGCAGAGGATTGTCCGCGATATTCGGCGATTACGACAATGACGGAGATGTAGATTTGTTCGTTGGCAATGACATTTCGCGCAATAAATTGTACAGGAACAATGGCGATGGGACTTTTGAGGATGTCAGTTTCTTGGAAGGCGTCGATGACCCGCGCAGTGGCATGGGGGTAGATTGGGGGGATTACGACAATGACGGCGATTTGGATTTCTACGTCGGATATTTCAAATACCAGCCGAATGCGTTGTATAGAAACAACCTGCCCAAGAATCCATCCGAAGGTGAAACGCTCGCCAATTTCGACGACGTCGCCTCGGCTGCTGGGCTTGCCGAACCGTGTCGGATGTATGTCACCTGGGGCGCGGGTTTCCTCGATTACGACAACGACGGCTATCTGGATATCTTTGCGGTGAATGGACACATTAAATCTGATGATATAGACTTAACCGTGTGTATCGGACAACCCGATTTTCTGTTTCGCAATAATGGCGATGGAACTTTTGAGGATGTCAGTGAAAGCGCGGGCGCATGGTCGAGTTACAGACACGTCGGACGCGGCACAGCTTTCGGAGATTACGATGGGGACGGCGACATGGACATCTTCATAGCAAATAATAACGGCCCTGCGGTACTTCTTCGCAATGACGGAGGCAATCAGAACAACTGGCTGCATATCAAACTTATCGGCACGAAAAGCAACCGCGACGGAATTGGAGCTAAAGTGACGGTCAAATCGGGTGGACTCACTCAGATGCGCGAGGTAATCGCGGGGAATAGCGTAATGTCCCAAAGTAGCTTGGAAGTCGCTTTTGGATTGGGAAATAATCCGAAGGCGGAGGTGGTGAAGATTAGATGGCCAAGCGGTATTGTGCAAATGATGAAAGATATCGCGGCGAATCAAATTATCACAGTGGTGGAAGGACAAGAGTGAGCTCACGTAACGCAAGCATCTTGCTTGCGAAAGCGGCAAACAAGGATGCTTGACCTACAAGAGCGTTAAATGAAGGAGGTGTTCGTATGGGTAAAGAGCAGTTTGAAACGCTACATGAAGAATTTTTGAATGTCCTCAATGCTCTAAACGAGATACGCCAGAGATTAGAGTATAATAAGCCTGACATCCCCGCCTTAGCTAAAGCAGAAAGTGCATCTTTTTCAACTCTAAAGCAGAATGTGAAAAAAGCGCTGACTCAACTGGAACACGCAGCTACCCATCCTGGCGAATCCGTGGCAGATTTTGTTTATCTGGTAGCCAGCTTGACGCGTTTGGAGGATGCGATATATTCTTTGGAAAAATATGCGCGCTCGAAAAAATGGCGTAAACTGTCGCGTATCTGCTTAGTTTTGCGCAGAGCTATTGAGCGTAATCCACCAGAAGTATTTGCTTCGCTCACCGACGACTTCGTCTTTCGGTTCGATGATATCCGCCTGAAAGCTCTCCTTGAGATTGGAGAGTATATTATCACCTCGGCGCCGAACCAGGTTGATTCATATAGCAATCATTATGCAAAAAGCGGATTTGAGTTGGCTTCCTCCCATAGATTACAAGGAGGAAGACTTACACAGAGAGGTAATCGACTGATGAAGCTATCAAATCCACAGGATGTCTTTATCGTAGAGTTAGCTCATTTCATTGAGGGAGAAATCCCGGCATCTTTTGACTCTAACGTCGACGTTCTCCTTGATGAGACGGGTTCTTCACAGTTTGTGAGTCTGCCAAAAATTGTAGAGGGGCAGTATGTTTGGGACATCTCTTTTCCCCCGCCGGTCGCCCCAAAACCGTTGCAGGAGTTTCTGTCAGCAAATACGGAAAGACTAAAACTGATTCATGATTATTTGAGCCAAAAAAGAATGCGAATGTTAACCATCGTCCATGACATTGCTAGAGTCCTTGTTGGCGAATTTGATTTGGGCCTAAGAGCATGGCAGAGATTGGGTGATGTTATTATCACGCTTGAAGTACCTGAAAATTGCGCTCTTTTTACCACTAACCGTCAGCATTTTGAACCACTGTGTACGGTGCTTGGGATTCCACTCTTTCCTTTCTAATGATACTATATTTTCTGTTTTTGTTTGAATTGAAATGAATCATAACACCTCATTGCATGTCGCTCTTACGGAGCTTGCCGGAGGTAATCGCGAGGAACAGCGTGATGCCCCAAAGCAGTTTGGAAGTCGGGCAGTAATTTTAACGCAACTTTGCGTTAAGTTCCTTTTTTTGGGTCCATCAACAAGTTTGTAACACCACCCCATCAGGAAAAGACAAAAGGCATAGAACTCTCTGCTCTATGCCCTTTGCTATAAGCTCTTTATACCAACTCTTGCGTTGCTGTAGCTACCACAGCAGACCCATTGAAAAATCAGTTAATTGACAATATTCCTGAGTTTATCTACGGAAGTTTTATTTTAGCGAGCAGCTTTGATTTTCCCCCAGGTCAGAGGCAATTTCCCTGCGGGCTGCACACCAATGGAGGTTACCCCGACAAGGACTTTGGAATCTTCTATACCTTCGCACTCGCCTTCAGTAGCTTCCTGCTTACCGTCGAGGATAGTATCGTTATCGATGTAGACATCCAGCAAGCGGTTCTCGCCGTCTGTAATCTGGATATTATCCACATATATTCTGATCTTTCCGATTCTATTCGTTTCACTCTCCGTAGCGAGCATGATTCCGTCCAAGATTTTGCCCTCTACCGCGTCCAGAGAGATTTTTCGATGATACCATCTATCCCGAGCTGCATGCTTAATATCCTGTTCACCTTCTTTGATGGCAACACTTAGGTCAGTCTTGGGACTGGCGCTGAGACCTGCTTCATCCTTGGCGTCTGTAGCGCTCAGAAGAGTTCCATCAGTTGTATGAAGGTCTATTCCAGCGTTGAATGATGGGTTGCCAGAGAACATAGCAACCTGGTATTCTAAATACTGCCCGGACTCAACTTTAAATTCACCCGTCCAGATGTCGATATAACATTTGGCTGATATATTCTCTTCGGGAAATTGTCCCTCAAAAGCTAACATCGGACTTTCTGCTGCATGTTCTCTTATTACTGGCAGCAGTTCTTCAACGGTTACTTTAACTGTCGCTGTACCAGTATCACCTTTGTCATCGGTTACCGTCAAAGTAACGACGAATTCGCCAGCTTTTTCGTAAACACGCGAGGTTTTGGCTTCGGTATCAGAAGCACCGTCTCCGAAATCCCAATTATACGCTTTTATCGTGCCATCTTCATCTGTGGAGCCTGAGCCATCAAATTCTAGCGTTTCTCCCGCTTTAGCGGTAATTTCTGCATCACCTGCTATAACAGCTACGGGTGGTATATTTTCAGGTTCAGTGACGGTAACTTTAATTTCAGCCGTACCAGTATCTCCTTTGTCGTCAGTCACCGTTAAAGTGACAGTATATTCACCTACTTCTGTATAAGCATGAGTGATTTTTTCACCTTCTCCCACCTCGCCATCGCCGAAATCCCAATTAAAAGTTGCTATCGTGCCGTCCTCATCCGTTGAAGCTGAACCATCGAGCTGAATTTCCTCACCAACTTTAGCGGCAATTTCAGCAACTCCAGCGTCTGCTGTGGGAGGTATATTTACAACCCCTATGACCGTGAATTCGCCATTCTCCACTTTCACAGCAATCTCTTCGAAGGTATCGGCGTCGGATAATATCATATCCTCCAGGGTTAATTCGCTTGTACTGCCGCCTTCAGCCGCGGGATTCACCTCAAGCTTTATCTTAAACATCGCGCCAGCAGCGACTTTTTTACCTAACCCATCAACGGTTATAACGCCTATGATAACCTTGCCGGCTTCATTCAAATTGGATAAAACGGTGAAACCTGTGGCAGGGCTGATAGTTTCGCCGACAACTTCTGTAGCTGTCAGTAACTCAGCATTGTAAGTCAAAGTGACATCTATACTGCCAACATTTTCAACATTGCTGTCAATATCTATCGATGCCTCGACAGTGCTTCCCGCTTCGCCTTCAACTTTGGGGATACTTATTGTCTGCGCATCTGACAGTCCGATAAATGCTATCAAGCAAAAGATACAAGTTACTGCGAACAAAATTTTCGTCATTTATAGCCTCCATATCTATTTATAGTCAACACCCCCGGTTCGCTCATTCTTCAATCGGTATTTTGAATTTACCGCGAGAAAAGGAAGAAAAAGATGGAAAGTCTTACTTCCATTCCCCGCGAAAAAGATAATTGATTTTCGAACTTCAGGAATAAACGAACTGAGAGATTGAGAATCTATTTTAGTAAAAGCATTCGCTTCGTCTGCGTGTATGATTTGGTTTTAAGGGTATAGAAGTAAAGCCCGCTGGCCATAAGTTCGCCGGCGCTATTGCGTCCATCCCAATATGCCGCTTTTTCGCGGGTTACATAGATGCCTGGGGATTGGCGTCCTAAGTTAATTGTCCGAACAAGTCGTCCAGATATATCGTAAATCTGAATGGACACTTCACTTTCATCCTTCAACTGATAGGGAATCCAGGTCTCTGGGTTGAATGGATTCGGGAAATTCTGCCCCAGCAAATTTCTGTCTGGAATTATCATAGCATCAAGAGGAAAAGAATCCAGTCCAAAGAATTCTATCTCTCTCAGTTCCACTACTGCTTTATCAGGCTGAAGGGTTTTGAAGTGAATATCTGCCAATACTTCTCCGTCAAAAGCGTTGAGATTTGCCGTCGCAATTTGAACCACACCGGGGGTATCGAAGTTGGCTTCTAGTAACGCGCCATCTTGACCTGCTGCATCCACATCAGTAACAACTAGAGCCGACGCGTCATAGACAATTTTGATATCGGCGCTACCTACTGCCTGTGGATTATCTACTGTCAGAAGCGCATGAACATCGCCATCCACGCCTTGCGTTTTGTTAAGACGGACCTTCAGCGGCGTCGCCGGAGATGAATCTACCAGAGCTGGCGCAGCTATCAATCCTACCGCTTTGCGCAAAACTAGAAAAGCATCATTCGATCTAATTTTGCCGTCGTTATTCATGTCCGCCGCCTCTTGTTGTTCCGCTGTCGGGTCTGCAATTAAACCTACTGCTATTCGCAAAGCAAGAAAAGCATCGTTAGACCTAACCTTGCCATCACCGTTCACATCACCCTTGAGAACAGCAACGGCGGGAGTTAAAATTATTTTGCCGTTTTCTATGGTGGCAGGAATCTCTTCCGCGTCAGGGTTGACGAGTTTTACCGCTTCTAGGATAATATCACTTTCCGCATCTGCCGCCAAATCCTTCACACCTTCGAAGTAAATTGTCACTAGTTTTCCTTCTCCACTGACTCCCTCGATACTACTTGCTACATCCGGCGTCTGTAACCTTGTATTAACAACGTACATTAAGGTGGTACCATCTTCTGCTACGTGGGTAATCTTATTTATCCTATCCTCCTCAGGTAATTTATCCGCCTCCGCCGATGAGAAGATGGATATGTATGTTTCGGCTTCATCTTGATTCAGCAATTCCCCTTCTTCATAAAGCGGATTATGGGAAGGATTCTTGGCGGTATAAAGGCTCAGAACGTCATTGTTAAATCTCACATTAAGTTGAAAACCGTATAAATCAGAGACATCCTTCGCCATTACGCTAATGGGAATAATTTCCCCGGCGGAGTATGTCTTTTCTGCAGGCTCAATCGAAATTGTTTGAGCCATAGTAGTCAATGGAATAATTATTGCCATTGATAAAATGGATAGATAAAAAAATTTTCTCTTCATCATTTCCTCCTTCGCGAAGATTATATCGCTTCGCTCAACAGTTCCGATTCCCGGAACCACTTCAATTCACTCGGTAGTTTACTTCGCAAACTACGTTATTTATCTGTAGTCTAGTGCGCTGTGAAATTTTATGCCAGTTTTTGTTTGGAAGTAATTCATCATTCACATCAAGCATTTAAAGTTAGATAATTATAGCATATTTCATTCCTTAATAGCAAGGTAAAATTTCTATAATCGTATATCAGTTTCGCAGCTCATATTTTTCTTACGTCTGAGTAGATTGTTAAAATGTCCATTATTTACGTCACGGACCCAATCGATATTAGGAATACACATAATATAAGCATCTTCTCCGGTATCGGGATAAAAACGTTTGCGCAGAGCGACGACCTGAAAACCGAGTTTTCGGTATAAAGATTGAGCTGGAATATTGCTAACTCGAACTTCCAGGGTAACTTTCTTCGCGCCAAGTGATTTTGCCATATTTAATGCGTACATGAGTAACTGAGTACCGACGCCGCGTTGTCTAAATTTCGGATGCACTGCAAAGGTAAGAATGTGCGCTTCATCCAGGACATGAGTAAAGCCGATAAATGCTATCGTTCTATTTTTATGTCTGGCCACGATAAAATGCGAGAAGTCATCGTCATTTTCAATCTCCCGTCTGAATGCATTCCCCCTCCAAGGAGTTATGAAAGATTTTCTTTCAATCCATAAGACATCTTTCAGATCAGATTCCTGCATGTAATCAATTTCAAGGTCAATTTTCTTTCTCATCGATTTATACCTCAATCTAAATCCTGCGATTGTTAGCATACCATGATATCTTCAACGCTGTCAAGTAGGTTTCAAATTTTCGTTTGACATCTCAATCTGAAAATGTTAAATTATTAAAGATATTAAACCTTTGGAGAAAGGGGTGATAAAAATGGCCAGAAATTCATCAATTTACATAGTCTTGGTCTTAGCGTTTTCACTCTTATTTGTATCGGTTGTATCTGCCTATCAAAATTTTTGTCTTGAGTTTAAAGCGGCAAACAACGATACGAAGGTCGTAGCAAAGCACAGCGATAGTCTGAATATTACCGGCGAACTGACGATGGAAGCATGGGTCTATCCTACGGAAATCTTGGGGCAAGCGATTATCGTAAACAAGGAAAGTACCTGGGAAATTGAACTCCAAAATCTGGTTCTCAAAGCTGCTGTTAATTCGGCAAGATGGGCTTGGGAAGGTGGAGGAAAGGTCGAATTAAACAAGTGGTCTCACGTTGCCGTTAGTTTTGACACCAAAGAACATCATACCTTCGTCAACGGTAAATATCAAGTCTCAACTTCCATCCCAGGGAAGATTAAGCCATCCACCGAGAATTTTCATGTCGGCTGGCGCCCTTGCTGACGCGAGCCATTTAGCGGGCTCATCGACGAAGTCCGCATATCTGACGTGGTCAGGTATCCGAAGGGCAAGGATTTCCCCGTGCCTAGTCGAGAATTTGAACCTGATAAAAATACGGTAGTTCTCTATCACTTTAATAAAGGAAAAGGCGCCATCGCAGGTGATGAATCGGAGTATAAGAATGAAGGTGAAATTACCAACGCCGAATGGGTCAAATCAGATGCGCCCATAGGGCCGGCTGCGATTGATATCAGAAATACATTATCAACCACCTGGGGCCGCATCAAAACCCATTAGACTTTAACGCTTGAATGGCTGTCCTAACTTTATGGGCAGCCATTTTGTGTATGAAATAACGTAAACATTACTGGAGAAATTATAATTATGAAAAACAACGAACTACATCTGAATCTCCGCAGTCAGGTATTGAAACAAGATTTCGGAGGTCACAACTACTGGGAAGTGGTAATGGAAAAGAAAGCGATTCCCGCTACTGAGACCGCTATCTTGCTCTGTGACGTCTGGAACAGACATTGGAGCAGAGGGGCTACTGAACGGGTTGACGCTATGGCGCCGCGGATGGATGAGGTAATCAAGGTCGCCAGAGCCAAGGGTGTGCAGATTATCCATGCGCCGTCGGATACGATGGATTTTTATGAGGGAACACCTGCCCGACAAAGGATGATAGATGCTCCTCATGTTGAGCCGCCGCCAGACTTAGAACATGATGACCCACCCCAACCCATTGATGCTTCCGATGGAGGCTCGGATACTGGCGAAACTGAATCATACAAGGCTTGGCATAGACAGCATCCGGTTATTGAGATAGACGAGGAAAAAGACGGCATCTCCGATAACGGTCAGGAAGTCTACAACTTCATGCAGCAGCGAGGTATTAAAAACCTCATAATAATGGGCGTCCACACGAATATGTGCGTCTTGGGTAGGTCGTTTGCCATTAAACAGATGGTCAAATGGGGAATCAATGTGGTTTTAGTGCGCGATTTGACGGATGCCATGTATAACCCTGCAAAGCCTCCTTATGTCAGCCATGAGGAAGGGACGCAGTTAGTAATTGAATACATCGAGAAATTCTGGTGTCCATCAATTGCAAGCGAAGAGCTTATGAGGTAATTTTAGCGTTCAGAAACCGGGTTATCTTCTAACAGCTCTCAACACCGCTTCTGACATAACTTTTGCCGCGACAGCGCCGATAGTGTTCAAATCCGCGCGCTGTGAGCCAGTAGATAGGGCAAAGATGGTATCGCCGTCATAGAGCGTATGTACAGGACGAATTGTCATCGCCAACCCATCATGCGCCATTTGGGCGACTTTGGTAACGCCTTCTTTGTCCAATGCTGCATTGGTGGCGATTACACCGATGGTCGTATTGGGAAATTCGTAGCCTGCCCTTGAGCGAAGTGAAGGGTCAAATTTAGAGCCAATTGACATCTCCTCGACAATGTCAACAAATTCGCCTGTATCTGGATTTCTCGCTCCAGCGAGAATTTTTCCGGTCTTCGGGTCAATTACATTTCCCAAAGCATTCACCACAACGAGCGCGCCCACGACGATATCGGAATCTCCATCTTTTGCGCTCCCTCTAAGCATTAGACTAGCAGTTCCCAGACCGCCTTTGGATGATTTCATGCCGCGATATTTGCCCACCGTAGCGCCTGTGCCTGCGCCTACATTTCCCTCAACAACCCCGCCATCGCTGGCGTTCAGACATGCTTGATAACCCATTCGTCGGTCTGGGCGAACGTTTGGGTCGCCGATGTTCAGGTCGAATATTACAGCGGCGGGTACAATGGGCACTTTAACTGGACCGGCGGGGAAGCCGTAGCCTCGCTCTTCCAGATATTGCATCACTCCGCATGCCGCATCTAAACCGAAAGCGCTTCCACCGGTGAGTAAAATGGCATGCGCTTTTTGCACTAAGCACATCGGTCGGATGGCGTCCGTTTCCCGCGTGCCCGGCGCCGACCCACGCACATCCACTCCAGCGACCGCTCCCTCTTCACATAAAATTACCGTACAACCTGTTTGCGCTAAGACCTCAGTCGCATGTCCAACTTTAATTGAAGGTACATCGGTTATAGCGTTGTTTATCGATTTATTCATATAAGAAGCCACAAGAGCCAAAATCATGGGACAGTATTTTATTACCAGTTTTTCAAACGCTACCTGATTGCCAGATAGGGTTTGGTGGATAAAGAGGATATCCTCAGAAATTTCATCGGGAGATTCTTTCATTCTATCATAAACTTCCTTCAATTTAGGTGCATCTATATTATAAGACGTAAAATTTGAGATTTTTTGTCAAAAATTTTTTGACTCGCTTTCACTCCAAGAAGTTCTTGACATTCTGAGCCATTCAAGGTAAAATTAAACACAAACGTTCTCTTTTATCCTAAAACTGTTACTATTATCATATTGTAACGTAAGGGAGAGGCATCAGTTATGAAGAGAGAGGCAATAATTCTCGAATCCATTACTCCTTCACTTGTAGCTGAGATTCGGGATAGGATAATAGAATACCTTAATCCAGATAAAATAATCCTTCCGTTTGGTAAAATATAGTAGCATGTGAATTATGGTTTTTCAAGAAAAGAAATGAGTAAACTATAATAACCTTTAGGGATAGTTTTGAGTTATGCTTCCAATGAAGACGGGCATAAAGCCCTAGACATGGTATAATATCGTAATTATAGAAAATCAAGGTGGAATGATATGGAATTTGAATACGAGGAAGAGGAAGAGTTACTTCCTGAAGAACTACCGATTATTGCAATGATAGATGGCATTACCATATACCCGCATATGCCGCCGATGCCGCATTTTATGCCGCCGTATCTGTCTCTGCCCAGCGGACGAGCCGCGGCTGCAGTAGAAGAGGCTATGGATAATGAGTCGCGGCTAGTCTGTCTATTCCAACAGAAAACTGACAAAAAGAGAGAACTCCAAGTCAAAGATTTTAACGAAATAGGTACTTTGATTAACATTATGAGATTTCGGAAGGAAGATGAAGGCGTTTGGATGATGGTTCAGGGCGCCTCTCGGGTTCGATTACTGGAACTGACACAGCAGCAACCGTTTTTCAAAGGTAAAATTGAGATAATCGATGAAGAAGAATACGAATCAGTAGATGTCAACGTTGAAGCGTTAATGCGCAACGTTTTGGAGTTATTTAAAAATATTGTGAATCTTTCGCCGCGATTGCATGAGGATTTTGCCATAATCGCGTCTGGAATTGAGGATGCGGGACATCTAGCGGATTTTATCGCTTCTATAACGGAACTGAAATCGGAAGATAAACAGGCGCTTCTGCAAACTATTGACCCAAAAGAACGCTTGGAAAGGTTGACCGTGATGTTGAATAAGGAGCTTGACCTCCTTGAGTTAGGAAGCAAGATTCAATCAGAAGCACAAGCGGAGATTGACAAAGACCAGAGGACGTATTTTCTGAGAGAAAGATTAAAGGCGATACAGAAGGAATTAGGAGAAGCAGGCGAAATATCGACTGAGGTCGAAGAGATAAGAACACAAATCGCTGAAGCCAAGATGTCCCAAGAAGCGCAGAAAGCCGCTGAGAAGGAATTGAGCCGGTTGGAGAAGATGCATCCTTCATCGGCGGAATATACTGTCTCTCGGACATATCTTGATTGGTTGGTTACTCTGCCCTGGTCTAAAAGTACCCAAGATAATCTGGACATCAAGCGCGCTCAGAAAATCTTGGACGAAGACCACTATGACTTGACAAAAGTGAAGGACAGAATCCTGGAATACCTAGCGGTGCGCAAGCTGAAAACTGATATGAAAGGACCGATTTTGTGTTTCGTTGGTCCTCCAGGCGTCGGCAAAACGTCATTAGGACGCTCAATAGCGAGGGCCCTGGGTCGCAAGTTCGTGCGGATTTCATTAGGCGGCGTTCGTGACGAAGCGGAGATACGTGGGCATCGACGGACTTACATCGGTTCACTGCCCGGTCGCATTATCCAGAGCCTGCGCCAGATTGGGTCAAATAACCCTGTATTCATGCTCGACGAAGTCGATAAAATCGGTACGGATTTCCGCGGCGACCCGGCAGCCGCTCTGCTTGAAGCCCTCGACCCGGAACAGAATCACGCATTTTCCGACCACTACCTCGATGTGACTTTCGACCTCTCCAAAGTTATGTTCATCACCACCGCCAATTTACTTGACCCAATTCCGCCGGCATTGCTGGACCGGATGGAGGTGCTGGAGTTGCCAGGATATACCGCCGAAGAGAAATTGATGATAGCGAAACAGTTTCTCATTCCCAAGCAACTGAAGGAACACGGCATTTCCAAAGGACAATTGCGCATTACCGATGGCGGGGTCAAAGTAATTATCGGGGAATACACTAAAGAAGCGGGAGTGCGGAATCTGGAGAGGGAAATCGGTTCGATATGTCGCAAAACCGCGCGGCGGGTCGCAGAAGGCGAAAAAGGCATGAATAGAGTAACAGCCAGAAATATCTCAGAATATCTTGGACCGTTCAAATTTTATTCTGAGGTCGCAGAGGTAGAGGGTGAAGTTGGGGTGGCAACCGCTTTAGCGGCTACCGCCACCGGCGGCGAAATCCTTTTTGTCGAAGCGACGCAAATGCCCGGCAAGGGCGAATTGACGCTTACAGGTCAGTTAGGGGCAATCATGAAGGAATCTGCCCAAGCTGCGCTCAGTTTCATTCGCTCACGCTCAGAGAAACTAAATATAGCGCAGGATTTTTTCGTTAAGAACGACTTTCATATCCACGTTCCCGCAGGCGCCACACCCAAGGATGGACCATCCGCCGGTATTACGATAGCGACTGCTCTTGCTTCCCTGGCGATGGGCAGAAGCGTTGTGCCGCTGATAGCGATGACCGGCGAAATTACTCTGCGCGGCCGAGTTTTGCCAGTTGGCGGACTTAAAGAAAAAATCCTAGCGGCAAAGCGGGCCGGTATCGAAACTATCATTATTCCTAAACGGAATCAGAAAGACCTTGTAGAAGTGCCTGATGAAGCGAAAAAAGGAATGAAATTCATCTTTGTTGATAATGCCGACCAAGTGTTGAATGTGGCATTGAACTAAAGGGCAATACTGTTCAATTAAATACCATATCATCGTTCAAAGAGCAAAGGATTATAAAACCGTGAAAAATTAAGGAAAGGATGCACGCTATGTTGGCAAAACGAATAATCCCCTGCCTTGATGTCAAATCAGGCAGAGTTGTCAAAGGTGTGAATTTTTTACAACTCAGAGACGCCGGCGACCCGGTCGAAGCGGCGGAGACGTATGACCAGCAACAAGCCGATGAACTTGTCTTTTTGGACATCACCGCTTCGCATGAAAAACGAGACATTATGTTAGATGTAGTCAAACGAACTTCGGAACAGGTATTCATGCCGTTGACCGTCGGCGGCGGTATTCGCACATTGGATGATATAAGGCAACTACTGTTTTCTGGGGCTGACAAAGTATCAATCAACACCGCCGCTGTTTTAAATCCTGAATTAGTCAAACATTCCTCAGATAGATTTGGAAGCCAGTGCATTGTCGTCGCCATTGACGCCAAACGGAAATTCCCCCAGCCTCGGAATTCGGAATTATTAATAAAGGATGAGAAAACTGATGGCAGCAGTTGGGAGGTCTATACACACGGCGGTCGCCGCCCAACGGGAATCGACGCAATAGAGTGGGCGCAACGGGTCGAACAATTGGGCGCAGGAGAAATTCTGTTGACCAGCATGGACTGCGATGGAACCAAAGACGGATACGACATTGAATTGAATCGCACCATCTCAGAATTAGTCGGCATACCAGTAATAGCCTCCGGCGGCGCGGGTACTCTTGAACATCTATACGAAGTTCTAACCGAAGGTAAAGCCGATGCCGCACTCGCCGCATCAATCTTTCACTACAAGCAACATACTGTTTTGGAAGCCAAACAATACTTGAAGGAACGCGGAGTATGTGTTAGATTGTAGGCAAATCTTGTTTGAAGCTTAGTACTACTTTGTTAGTTACGCCCAAAACCCAATTAAAGTGCAGTCATAAAGTTCTAAGTTCGGCGATTCCGCTGGATTGAGTAGCGAAGCGTATCGAAATCATCGCCGTTTACACGCCAATAAATTGGCTTAC
>DTYX01001056.1 GCA_012961655.1 Candidatus Poribacteria bacterium | reverse complement strand
TTACTATTAAATTTTGGCAAAAAAGAATTGGAAACGAAAAGAAAGATATATTGAGTATTGCAACCGCGAGATTGCATAGATCCTTACAGATAAAAAAAGAAAAATAATCTTGTGTAAATCTTGTGTAATCTGTGGTTACTAAGTATTTATGAAAACATGATCCCACGTCTTCGACCATATTTCGACCATAAAGAACTACTGGCGGCACTTCGCCCGATGCCCAATGCCGTCGAAATCTTTGAACAAGAATTTGCACGACTCTTTGAAACGAAATATGCTCTGACTTTTTCTTACGGTCGAAGCGGGCTGTATGCGTTATTCAAAGCGTTGGGATTACAGAATGCAGAAATCATCGTCCCAGCTTATACTTGCGTCGTAGTTCCTCATGCTGTTGTCCTTTCGGGAAACATTCCAGTGTTTGTGGATTGCGCTCATTCTTTCGGTGCTCGGTGGAAAGGACAGTTAGTCAACAAAGCTGGAGATGCTGCAATCTTTGGCTCCAACATAAGCAAAGTTTTATCCACCATCTTCGGCGGGATAGTAACGACGGATGATGAAGAAATCTATCAGAAACTCAAGAATTATCGAACACGCCATTTCAAACAGCCGAGCTGGAGGAAAAGCATCAGAAGAGGAAAAGATCCGGTTTCTCAATACTATTCGGAACATACAATCAATCTGCCAAACTACCCAAGTAAGATTATGTGAGACGTCGGTATCCGATTAATTTTGTTCTCGATGAATTAGTTTTTATCGGTGAATAGAAAGAAAGAGGTGTTCTCAAATGAGTAAAATAATTCAAGAAATCACTGCAGATGGATTACACCTCCCAAAAGCTTTGGTGGAACAATTTGGTTGGCGTGAGGGAACAAAGGTGATGTTGGAAATTCATGATAGAACCGTTTCTATCGTTCCTCAAGAGTTGACAGCAGAGGATATTGCGGAGATTGCATGCATCTTTCTTTTGGAAAAAGTCGGCGACGCGGCAGCGATTAAAAAACCACAAAAAAAGATGATAAATGGATTGTTGATGTCGTTCTGCCACATGCTAAGAAAGATTTAGGCACTCTTGTATTCACAGTTGATGGCAAACTGATGTCCGATGAATCCGACAGTCCTTCTAAACTTTTAGAGAAGGCTAATGAGAATTAATTTGCCGCCCATACAACAAGAGAAATCCTATACCTGTTTGCCCGCTTGCTTGCGAATTGTACTACATGGTGATTTCGGAACCCATGCGGTGACTGTATGTGGTTTTGATGGTGATGAGATTCTCTATCTCGATACTGCCTTAGGACAGAAAGTACGCCTTGACATAATGATTTTTCTTAGGGCATAGCGCTCTCGAGGACGTAGAGGAATTGTGGCGCATAGCAGATAGCTTCCTCTGATATCATCAGGATATTGCAAAGATGATGGTTGGTAAATCGAAAACCATGTGATGGTTGAAGCGGGGTTTAAAATTGAGGAAATTACTAACTTTCATTTCTGGCCTATGCGGCCGGCATTGGCGCATATACCCTGGCCAAGGGTTATCACTGCTATGGGGTATCACTTGGGTCAATGGGTTATGAATCTTTTTGGCAACAAGGTCTTAGGAGATTACAAATCAATTTACGCCTCAATACCAAGAGCGGAATAATTTATTACGGCAGATGAAGTCACGGAAATGCGAACATTTGGAGATGTTAAGGATTTGTTGATAAAACGTGTCGTCTAACTGTCCTATTTGAATATGGTTGTTTTATGCAATAACTGTATGCGTGTCTATCCAATTTACGGCGATATTCCATCATTTATAACTACGTCTACTGAAGAAGACAGCTTCAACAAAGGGAATTTTGAATTCCTTAAGTCATGAGCGAAATTCAAATTATCTTATCAGAAAATGTCACAACGGAACAGTGTCGCGCGGTTAGGCTTTACCTCGATGATGTGAATCAGCTTTCCAGCCGGGATTGGCGCACTGCTTTAGAGGGGTTCGATTCGCTGCGCAGTAGCGTTGTTTGCATAGACTCAGAAAAATTCACGTTTGAAATGTTTTACAAGCTTTTCGTGGAACAACGCTATACTGACCAATTCATCCAACGAATCTACAATGAACCAAATTTAGAGCAGACAGGAAGGCGCATACAAGCGAGCACTGCCCGCGAAATTTTACACCGCTTATCGGAGGAGGGGCTTTATGGCCGACATATCGCCAATTCTGAATATTTAGCCTCTTACCTTTTGTATTGGTGGGCAGCGTTCGCTAAAGGCTATTTATTTGAATTGAGCATCTTTCGAGACTTGGAATCGGCAGGGATTCAATTTGTCGCTCATGATATTCGGACAAGGCGTGGCAGACTTTCTCCTTCTGACCTGTTTGTAGAGGGACTTGCAGGGGACATAAAAAACACCACCTATTTTCTTTATTCGAGTCGTTCGTTTCCATTGACCAACGATTTCTACATTACGCGTCTCTATGATGAAAAACAGCGGAAATATCTTCCAATCGTCATTATAAAACCTGCCGCCTGGCAATTCATCAATGGTGATGTTTTGCCCTGTTCATTTCAAGAGGCCGCAAACTTTTTGCCGCAAACTGTCCAGGTAGATTTTGAAGGTGAAGGACTGGTGGTTGTTGACTATAATGTGTGGAAACAAAAAACTTTATCAAAACAAAGGAGGCAACGAAGATGACTGAAAAAAGCTGGGACGAAATCTTTAACAAATTTATCGAGCGGGAAGATGACCAGATTACACCTTCCAGGTTCTTTGATATTCTCGAAGAAATCAGCGAAGCAAAGATAAAACGCACTATTGAACTAAAAGCAAAGCTTGTGGAAGGCAAATTGGAATTTGAGCCGACACCTGAAGTAGTCGTGAAAGGAAATGAAATTCTGTTTGGTGAGAACCGTATTGTTGTGAATTTGGAATAACTATGATAACTCGACAATAACTGTATGCGTGTTTATCCAATTTATGATGATATTCTATCATTTACAACCATGTCTACTGAAGAGGACAGCTTCAACAAAGAGAACTTTGAATTCCTTTTTGAGATGGAACAGCGTCACTTCTGGCATGTAGGGCGAAGGGAAATTATCCATGCTTTAGCGCGTTGATGTTCCATTGTATCAGTTAGATGCTCTCAATACACCATTTGCTGACGGGCAATATGATGTTGTAGGACTATTTGACGTGATAGAGCATATCAGTGATGATAAAGCGGTGTTGAGGGAAATGTATAGAATTTGCAAACCCGGTGGTAGGATTATTTTGACTGTGCCAGCCAATAAGTGGTTATGGAGTTACTTTGATGTATCGTCCTGCCATAAAAGACGCTACAGCAAAAAGGAGCTTTATCAGAAATTACAACGCGCAGGGTTTGTTGTTGAGAAGGTATCGTTTTACGTGTTCTTTTTATTCCCCATGTTCTTTCTCTACCGCGCACTTAGGAATATGCGTTGCTCATTTGATGACGAGGAATTATCCTCGGGAGTTGAGGCTCAGACTATTCCGTTGATAAATGAAATTTTTCTTAGCGCTTTACGGTTAGAGAAATTGCTCATTAAACATATAAACCTGCCGATAGGAACATCTTTGGTGGCTATAGCAAGAAAGGTATATGACAAATAGCTCTGTTTATCAGAATGCCATAAAGCTAATACTGGAATTTGGTAGATTTGGTTTAGTTGGTATAATAAGAACATTTCTGGGTATAATTTTTATATTTGTCCCATATAATCTTTGGGACGTAAATTACGTATTATGCAATATTGTTGGCTATTCGGTAGGATTGATAACTGGTTTTATTTTACACAAAAGGTGGACCTTCAGGTCGCAGGGCGAATGGGACAAGGAAGCAATACCTTATTTAGTTACCTTTGGTGTGGGATACCTTGTCAATATGATCTTGCTGCTTCTTTCCGCTGAGAAATTACGGTTAAATAAGAACATAAGCCAGGTAATTGCTATCTGTGGCTTTACCACTACAAATTACTTGGGGAATAAGTTCTGGACTTTTCGTAAAGGACAAGGATTGAGCGAATAACATTAGTAACCATTGGGAGGAAATCACAATTGAATAAAAAATTGGCAGTACTTCTCATACTTGTTTTTGGCATTATAGATGATAGAACCAAGCTCTCATAAATCATGATTAGCAGCCACCAAGGAAATTGTGAATGCCATCACAGAAATGGGGATATTGGGGACAAAGGAAAGACAAAAGTTTTTAACTATTTGAATGATTGGAATTCTTGCAGTCTCGAACGGCGTTACCGAATGTTAATATCATTAATTGATAAAGCCGAGCAAACTGAGTTAATGCTTTCCTCGCCTGATGAGACAGATAAATTGATCTCGGAAGGTAGCGGATCGTTTTTGGAAAGAGTGCTAAATCTTCAGTATGGTCATTGGTTGCCTGATGACATTTTGATGAAACAAGACAAGATGTCTATGGCTAATTCCTTAGAGGGGCGCGTGCCCTTTTTAGACCACGAATTAGTCGAGTTTTTGTTGGCGATGCCTCCGCATCTAAAGCTCAAAGGTTTGACCGAAAAGTATATTCTTAGAGAGTTTAGTCATAAGATTTTGCCTACGCGATTGCGCGAAGAGACAGAATATCGCCCAAAGCCGATGGTGGAAATCGGCGGGCAGCCCATCCTCTGGCACATCATGAAAATATACGCTCACTATAATTACGCGACGATGCAGAGCGATTTTACGGTAGAAATTGGAAAGAGGAATGATATCCAGTTCCACAATGACCAAGCGGAGGAAGGCTGGAAAGTCACTCTAGCCGAGACAGGATTGAATGCTATGACCGGGGCGCGGGTGAAACGAATTGAGAAACACATTGGTGATGAAACCTTCATGCTAACGTATGGAGATGGTGTCGCAGATATAAATATACTTGATTTGCTTGCCTTCCATCATCAACATGGCAAGATTGGCACCATCACCGGTGTGCGTCCACCTTCCCGTTTTGGCGAGTTGTTCGCTGAAGGAAGGAGAGTTGTCAAATTTGCGGAAAAGCCTCAAGCATATGGAGGACTAATCAACGGGGGTTCTTTGTTTTCAATAAGCGCGTGTTTGAATATCTTGAGGATGATGTGAAGTATAGTGGCTAAAAAAAGAATAATATTTCCAAAACAGCGTGGAAGCTAAAGAAAAACCATTGAGCAAGTCGCTAGGTATTAACATTACAAATATCACGGAGATAAAAACATGATT
>DTYX01001055.1 GCA_012961655.1 Candidatus Poribacteria bacterium | reverse complement strand
TAGATTTGGGACGCAAAGATGCTGGTTACTACACAAGCAAAGCGCGCGCTGGTTACTGGGATGGAAAAAATATACAGGGAGAGCGTGTATCCAAAAATAGTTCTTGCCAAAATTTAGTTTATAGGATAAAATAAATAGGACTTATTAAAAAGATGTCAGTGAAAAGTCGAAATATGAATTTCGACCTACATAATATTATTAACGGAATCTTGCTATATTATAAGGAGGGTACACAATGCCATCCGCAGAAAGAAAACAGGAACGCAGGAAGAAAACTAGTGAGACCGAGGAGACACAGTCGGCTCCCAGTCTCAATGAAAAAAGTGAAGAGATTAAAGAGGATTTAGACAAAATTTTGGATGAAATCGACGAAATCCTTGAAGAGGATTCGGAGGAATTTGTTGAGAACTACGTCCAAAGAGGAGGGCAATAAGTGTTTAAAACCTCATTATTGGGGGGGAGCGAGCGGGATTTTCCGAATTCCGAATTCCGTTCACCCCCATCATCGGATTACGGAAACTCAAACTTTTATGAATTGCTGCAGCAGAAATATCCTCACTTAGTCCCTGATTTCAGCGCGTTTGCCAGACAAAGTGGGGTTTCTATGCCAAATAAAGATTGGGAGCGGAATATGCTCACTGGAACGACTATCCTCGCGATGAAATACAAAAATGGTGTATTTATCGCCGGCGATAGACAGGCTGTTGAGGGTTTCCAGGTGGGAGAAAGAAGAATTGAGAAAGTTTATACAACGGATGAATACTCAGCAATAGCGGTTGCCGGCGTCGCAGGACCATGTATAGAGATGGCGAAGCTCTTGCAAATTCAGTTGGAATATCATGAGAAGCAGGAGGGTGTTATACTCAGTTTAGAAGGTAAAGCTAATTTTCTATCGGGGTTGCTGCGCTCTAATCTATCCGCCGCTTTGGTCGGTCTAGTCGTCGTTCCAATATTTGCCGGCTATGACCTGAATCGTAAAATAGGCAGGATTTTTAAATACGATATTACAGGCGGAAGATACGAGGAAGTCGATTATTACGCAACTGGCTCCGGTGGTAAGGACGCCAGGGGCACCTTGAAAAAGCGGTATCGCCCTAACATGGAGCGCGATGAGGGGGTCAAAGCTGTTTTAGAGGCTATCTGGGATGCCGCTGACGAGGACCTCGCTACGGGTGGGCCAGATCTTATCAGGGATATCTATCCAACAGTCAAAACTATAAGTAGTAGTGGCATTGAGGATGTTTCAGATTCGGAGATTAAACAGGTGTATGAATCGTTAATAGATGCCTTAAAAGAATAACGAACGTGAAACGTTTTGCGTGAAATAGAATACGCAACACGTTGCTAACTGCTTTGTGGCAAATAACAAGGTATATATAGATAAGGAGCACAGTAGAAATGCCTGCGCCATTTTACGTTTCGCCAGAGCAGATTTTTCGAGATAAAGAACAGTATGCCAGAAGAGGTATAGAAAAAGGTAAAGATGTCATTGCCGTGGAATATGAGAACGGCATTGTTATAGTGGCGGAAAATCCACAAAAGACCTTAAATAAGATTTACGAGATATACGATAGGATAGCTTTTGCTGGAGTGGGAAGTTATCAGGAGTATGAACCATTGAGGTATCAAGGCGTTCAAGCTACAGAGATAAAAGGTTATACCTACAGTCGGGAAGATGTTCATGCTAAATGGCTGGCGAACATCTATTCTCAAATTATCGGTTCGGCGTATAGACAACTAGATATGAAACCATTGGAGATTGAAATTTTATTGGTCGAAGTCGGAGATGATATTTACCCGAAGAATAACATCTATCATCTCTCTTTTGACGGTAGACTCTGGGAGGAAGAGAATTTCGCGACAATAGGTGGGCGCTCAGAACAACTCAGCGAATATCTACAGCGGGAGTTTAGGGAAAATCTCACCCAGGCTGAAGCTTTAAAGATCGCCGCAAAGGCTTTGTCCACTCTTGAAGATTCTCAAATAACTCCTGAAACCTTAGAAGTAGCGATATTGGATAAAAATCAGGGCCGTCGTAAATTCAAGAGGCTTACATCTGAAGAGATAGGTGAGCTTCTGAAAGAATAATGATAGATTGCTTATCACACTAATTCGCGAAGACCCCAAACTATTCGTAGTATCAAGTCAATGAAAAGAAGAATTTATGGTTTAGAAAATGAATATGGCATTATATGTTCTTCCGAAAGCAAGGGACGAAGAGCTGTTTCTATACCAAACGTTGTAATATATCTTTTTCGAGAGATTATTCACGGCAGGATGTATCCTGATGTATTTTTAGAAAATGGGGCGCGATTTTACCAGGATATCGGTTGCCACCCTGAATATGCAACGCCGGAGTGCGATAATATTATCGACCTTATCCTCCATGACAAAGCTGGTGAACGCATAATAGAACATCTGTCTATAAGCGCAGAGGTGAGAATGAAAAAAGAGGGTTTGCCAAGTAAAATCTCTGTCTTCAAAAACAATACTGATACTCCTGGAAATACCTACGGTTGTCATGAGAATTATCTCATGGAGCGAAGTGTAAGTATCCGCCAGTTGGCATCTCAGCTCATCCCATTTTTTGTTACGCGGCAAGTCTTCACCGGAGCTGGTAAGGTAAGACCTAGAAGCCGAGGTAGTTATGCCATCTCGCAGCGTGCACAGCATATCCGCGAGGAAATCTCCATAGCGACGACAACAGCGCGAGGCATTATCAATACCCGAGATGAACCTCACGCCGACCGAGAAAAATATCGCCGTCTGCACGTCATCGTCGGCGATTCTAATATGTCGGAATATACAACCTATCTAAAAGTGGGGACAACGTCGATTGTATTGCGCATGATAGAGGATAATTTTATCGACAGACGGTTGGCGTTGAGAGACCCAGTCAGAGCTATCCAGGCTATCTCCGATGATATAACTTGCACAAGGAAAGTGGAAATGAATGACGGCAGAATGCTCTCGGCTGTAGAACTCCAGAAAGATTATCTACAACTAGCCAGGAAATATTTTGAATTTGTTGAACCTGACCCGCTATCGGAAGATATAATGGAGAAGTGGGAATATGTTTTGACATGTTTAGAAGAAGACCCCATGCGATTAGACCGAGAAGTCGATTGGGTAATCAAAAAAAAGCTGATAGATTCCTATGTTTCAAGCAGAAATCTCAGATGGGATTCTTCTAAGGTTTTGATGTTAGATTTACAATATCATAATATCCGAACTGATAAAGGCTTATATTACCTTTTGGAAAAGGATAAAAAAGTAAAGAGAATGGTCGTGGATAAAGATATTGAACATGCGATGTACCATCCTCCAGAAACTACTAGAGCCAAATTTCGGAGCAGATTTATTAAGCTCGTGAATGAAAAAAAGATTCTATGCGGCGTTAACTGGAGTTATATTCAAGTGTATGAACCCCACCAGAAATTATTCTTGTCAACTGACCCTCTCGAGCCAGAATTCGAAGAGGCCAGTCGAATGATTTATTCCATTTAAAACATAGTCCATTATGCTTGAACAACGATTCAGAAATCTATTCACCAAAGATGAGCGCAGGCAAGCGGCGAATCGGCTACGAGTTCCGAACAATATTGTCAACACTTTTTGAATATGCTAAATAATACGCTAACCGTATGAGGAGGTTGAAGCAATGACGCTAATAGCTAATCAACAGCCAATTATAGCTTTCCCTGTCGATGTTTGGGAAAAAGCCAAAAGTAAGAGGGAGTTGATGAGCTGGCTTGACAACTATTCTCAAGAATCCGAAATCTTGCCGATTCTTAAAATGAAAGATTATTTGACTTTGGGCGGTAAAGAGATTCAGATTGAAATCCAGCTTTATGCGAATGGAGAAATTCTCGCGCTTTTACCAAACACAGATTTGGCTGCCGAAGGAAAAACAATTGATGAAGCAAAACATAACCTTTTGCTTGATATTCTTGATGATTACGACTATCTTGCCTCTCGACGAATAGCTTTAGGCGAAGAATTACTGGCTCAATGCAATCTTTTGGAGGAATTACTAAAGGATGCCGATAGCCAAGAGAGATTTGAGGAAAATTCTAAATAAACTTGGTTTTGTGGAAGTTCGGGGCAAGCATCATATATTCTTTGAACTGCGCACCACCAGCCGAATTATTCGTACAAAAATATCTCATGGAAGCGGAAAAGATATTGGTGATGCTCTATTGCACTAAAACATTATTACGATGTTTTTATTACCTATCTAAAATAAAATCTAAGGAGGACTTGAATGTCTCAACAGAAGTACGTCTACTTCTTCGGCGAAGGCAAAGCCGAAGGAAGCGCGGAGATGCGCGCTGAACTTGGCGGTAAGGGCGCGAATTTAGCCGAGATGACCAATCTCGGATTACCTGTGCCACCGGGTTATACCATTTCCACACAGGCGTGTGCATATTATTATCAGCATAATGGTATATATCCCGATGGATTGGATGAACAAATCGAGGCGAATTTAGCGAAGTTAGAGAAAGCGATGGGCAAGAAGCTTGGCGACCCTGAAAATCCGCTTCTGGTATCCGTCCGTTCCGGCGCGCCTGTTTCGATGCCGGGCATGATGGATACTGTGCTAAATTTAGGTCTAAATGATGAAACCATCAAAGCCTTGATTAAACAGACAAAAGATGAGCGTTTTGCTTACGACGCCTATCGGCGGTTCATCATGATGTTCTCAGATGTTGTGCTCTCTGGCGAAGAAGGCGAGCCGAATTATCGTCCAGGACTGAAACGCCACAAATTTGAAGAGCTCTTTGACGAAGTCAAAGAAGAGAGAGGCGTTAGACAGGATACGGAAGTAGATGCAAAAGGGCTCAAAGAAGTGGTCGAAAAATCAAAAGAACATTTCAAAGAGGCTTATGGCAAAGAATTCCCTGCTGACCCCAAAGAACAGTTGCGCCTCGCTACGAATGCCGTTTTTGAGTCGTGGAATAACCCGCGCGCCAATGCCTTCCGCAAAATCAAAGGTATTCGTGATGACCTTGGCACAGCAGTTAATGTCCAGGCGATGGTCTTCGGCAATATGGGCGAAGATTCCGGCACAGGAGTCGCCTTTACCCGCGACCCTATGACAGGGGAAAATGTCCTTTATGGAAACTACCTTGGCAACGCCCAAGGTGAAGATGTCGTATCTGGGGCTCGTCAAGCGATGCCTATCTCAGAGATGCGGGAGATTATGCCCACGCTCTACGAAGAGCTAAAAGGACACGCCGAACGACTTGAAACGCACTACAAGGATTTACAAGATATCGAATTTACCGTTGAGAAAGGCAAACTCTTCATTCTGCAGACCCGCTCGGGAGTGCCTACTGCCACGGGGCGTGCGGTTATCAAGATACTCGTCGATATGGCGGAAGAAGGCTTGTTGGGCGAAGGTGAAGAGGGACGTAAACAGGCAGTGCTTAAAGTTCAACCCGACCACGTTGACCAGTTGTTGCACCCGCAGATTGACCCGACAGTAGAAGTAGAACCGATTGCCAAAGGCGTTAATGCTGCTCCGGGAGCAGCGGTCGGCGCGGTAGTTTTCACGCCTGATGACGCAGTATCAGAGGCGCAAGCTGGAAAAGATGTCATCCTTGTACGTCCGGAGACCACCCCCGATGATGTACACGGTTTTGCCCCGGCGCAGGGCGTTCTGACCCAAATCGGCGGCGCCACAAGTCACGCCGCGTTGGTAGCCAGAGGCATGGGCAAACCTTGTGTGGCAGGATGCGACCAGATTAGCATTGACCTGGATGGCAAAAGATTCACCGTCGGCGACATAGTTGTCAACGAGGGCGATACCATCACGATTGACGGCACAACCGGCGATGTGTATCTGGGCGAAATACCAACGATACCGCCGGAGATGACGGATGAATTGAGAAAGCTGCTTTCATGGGCGGATGATTTCAGATGGTTGGGTGTCTGGACCAACGCCGATTATCCCAGAGACGCTAAAGTCGCACGCGATTTCGGCGCGGAAGGTATCGGTTTGTGCCGCACGGAACATATGTTCATGGAACGGGAGCGTCTGCCCATCGTGCAGGAAATGATTTTAGCCAGTACCGTCGAAGAACGCCAAGCAGCGCTTGACAGGTTACTGCCATTTCAGCGCGATGATTTCATCGGCATTTTTAGAGTGATGGATGGTCTGCCTGTTATCATTCGGCTGATTGACCCGCCTCTGCATGAATTCCTGCCAGTCCATGAGGAACTACTCGAGGACGTAACCAAATTGCGGATAGCAAACCATCAACTCGGCGGCGTTTTTGCCGATGAACTGGAACAGAAAGAGGAGATGCTTGAGGCAGTTGAAGGCATGCGCGAGATGAATCCAATGCTCGGTCTGCGTGGTTGCCGACTCGGTCTAATTATGCCCGAAATCATTGAAATGCAGGCGCGCGCTATCATCACAGCCGCTTGTATGGTCAAAAAAGAGGGCGTCGATGTGCATCCAGAGATTATGGTTCCGCTCGTCGGCCACGCCAATGAATTGAAGACAACTAAGGATAAAATTGAAGCAGTCGCAAAGCAGGTGATGGAAGAACAGAAGATTACAGTCGATTACAAAATTGGCACGATGATTGAAATTCCGCGCGCCGCGCTTACTGCTGATGAAGTCGCCGAAGCCGCGGACTTCTTCTCATTCGGAACGAACGACCTTACCCAGACCACATTCGGTATCAGCCGCGATGACGCGGAAGCGAAATTCCTGATGAGATATGTCGAGCAAGGCATCCTAACGGAGAATCCGTTCCAGACGCTCGACCGCGACGGTGTCGGAAAACTGGTCGAGATGGCTGTTGAAAACGGTCGGAAAACCAATTCCCAACTCGAAGTTGGTATCTGCGGAGAACACGGAGGCGACCCAAGTTCAATAGAATTTTGCCACCAAGTCGGACTCAACTACGTCAGTTGCTCCCCCTTCCGAGTTCCAATCGCCCGACTCGCGGCAGCACACGCTAAATTGAAAGAATAGTTTAAGCGTAGAAACTGAGTTTTTCTTAAAAACTCAGTTTCTAATTGATGTGCCAAAAATGGAATAGTTCGAGACGGATAAACCGGAGGAAGCCTTACATTATTGAAGACGAACAAATTATTGTAACAACTCTTGGTACAAGAGAAAATATCTACAAGCGCGCTAAACGGCGCAGACGTCTTTAATGCTTGAATATTTTGATTTGCAGGTCAACGTCATGCCTCTTTGGCTCTCTTCCGCTGAATATAAATTTCCCCCATCATACTTATGAATATGACCATAACGCACAGCAGATACGGACTTTTGAGACCGAAAAGATCAGCTAGTGCGCCGCCGAGAAATGGACCGAGCAATGCACCGCCGCCCAGTATGGCTTCGTGAAAGCCGCTTTTGGCGCCTTTGTCAACGTGTCCATGCAGGCTATAATAGATACTGCAAAAGTAAGTCATTCCCGATGTTGTCCCGATTGCAAAAAATGCCAATAGCCATAACGGAATATTCGTTACAATCCAAATAATAAAGAAACCGATAACGCCAGCGAATTGGAATGCCAATAAAGGAGATAATCTGTAGTGCCATCTTCGCAAGTAAGGCGTCCCCAAAAAAAGAAACATCAAAAATTGTGATAAGCCATTGACAAGCATAAGGTTGCCGAAAGTTCGTTCTCGGATGCCCATTTGCAGCATCAGTTTGGGAGCTATATTGCGCAAAATGCCCAGTGTGAACCATGACGCGAAATTAGCTATCCAGGCGATATGCAGATATATCCTGCGAATCCCTGGAGAAATGCACACAGTTTCATCCATTGATGCGGAACCTTCGTCCTTACCGTATATATTCGTCTGACTGACGATAATGATGAGGTTCACCATGCTTGCTGTAACAGTGATGTAAAATGGGAGGGTATGATTTACTCCATATACGTTGCCTGCGATAAATGGGCCGAATGTCACCCCGATAGTCCAAAACAGATTGAAGTTGCGGATGCGTTTGAGCAAATCTCCTCCGCCAACGCGTTCAGCAAGCCACGCTTCATAGATGGGCCAGAAGAGCGCCTGACTGGCGCCAATGATGGGAGCCATAAGCGCGAGGGAAATGGCGCCGCGATAGAAAAATGGCATCAACAGATTAACGAAGCCGACGAGAATACAGGCAACATACAACATTAACGTTCGCCCAACGCGGTCGGAAATGCGGCCGAATGGGACAGAAAGAAAGACAAAAAATGCAGTAGCTGAAGCGATTATGAGCCCCAAAATCGTTGAGGAGATTCCTAAGTATTTCGCGTGGAAAGCGATGCTAGTGTATGTGCAGGTCAGAGATATATCCATCAACAGCGCAGGAACGTAAGCGAGGTTATTTTTAATCAAATTTTGGGAATTCTTCATAAAATTTTGTCAATTGTGTATCGGCTTGCATTAAAGGAAAAATTCTGTCTTTGTGCCTTCGTGGTTAAATTTCATTTGACAGTACCCATGGATATAAAGATGAAGAATGTAATGATAAACAAAATTCTATTTTGTTTTATGATAGGGTGTTTCATTGGATGTGCCGCGCTTATGGAACAAGGTGAGTTAGTTCGAGTCGACCAGGGCATGAAGTTGACCAAATCCGGCGCGTACTATCCCTCAATAGCCCAAATTTATAAATTTTCGTTGCCTAAAAGACGCTCGATTCAGAAAATTGTCATTTACACAAATGGACCTGTCTCGAATTTGACGGTCTACGGGCAAAAAGAGAAAGATATGTGGCACAAAATCAAGGAAATCAAAGGTACCATTCAAGGTTCTTATGAACTGAGGATGGCGATGACGACTGATGGCATCAAGTTAGTCCAATCGAGCGGGCGCGCAAAAAAAAGGCTCGCCTGGGGTACCGCCGAAATTGCTGAGATAAAAAGTATTGAGCTTTATGGCTCTGCCGGACAAGATTAGTAGAATCCTAATCTCTTCCATGTTTAAAAGGTTTCCTGACGGATTCGATACTGGCGCCGCGAAGTTCGATATTCGATAATGTCCCAGTGCCGAAGCCATGCTGTTCCGCCAGCGGGATATGCTCGACTTCGCCTTCAGAGAATCCCATCACTGCCGCTCCAACGGCATCCGCAGCCACCCAATCGCGGCTGGCGATAACGACCCCCACGCCGACGGGATTGCCATGGATTTCATCGCCTTCAAGTCCCACAATGCCATCGATGATATTCACCTCGGACCTATTGGTAACGCTCAACAAATCCATCAGCCGTTGATTGAAGTTTCGGTGCATGATGCTGCGATTGCGGGCAATGCATCCCATCATGTTCTTCATGCACAACGTGACCCGACTTTCCCATTTATGTACCTTCAGACATGGCAGATTGATGATGCAATCACACTCTGTAACGGTTTTCGCCAACCCGAATGCGTCTTGGACAAGCGGTTTTTGGACTTTGACGATGACTTCAGGTTCTCTGTTGAAATCCGTTAGTGGCACGCCGTATTTGCGGGCAATCTGAGAAAATCCCAACTTTTCGTAAGCCTGAGTTATGTCACACCCGCCGCCCTCTCCGATGACCGCATTTTTTACGCCGTTGTCATAAAGAAATTGCAAAATTCCCTCCACAATGCTCACATGCGTGGTAACTCCGGTCGATGCTGGCATCGCTGCTGTAATATTGGGCTTTATCAAAATTTTGTTTCGCTTTTTTAGAATCTCCTCCGCCGCTATCTCCACCAACGCTTCATAAGCCAATTTTCGACCATCTGTGCTTCTTTTTATCAGCGCTACCGATTTTGACACTGTTCTTCACCTGCCTCATTTTATAGCCGCTGATTATCTGACTACGCTGATTTTAAGAACTTTCCAACTCTTCGCCATAATCTGACATTTCGACACCTGGTTAATCGTAGGTCGAAATTCATATTTCGACTTTCCGAGTTCTCTCTTTATACTTTTTGACCTATCTTCCGTTCCGTTCCATTTAGCAAACGTACTATATTGCTTCGGTGTTTGTATATCGCAAATAACATAGCAAGAATTGCGGCTACCAATACTGCTGTTATGTCTTGCTTTATTGCCAAAGTAGCAAGAGGTAAACAGATGACAAAAAGCAATGACCCCAAAGAGACATAGCGTGTAATTGCTACTGCGATAACCCAAACAATCAGGGATATGACTGTCGCTATCGGTTCAAGCGCAATGAAGACACCGATAGTTGTATCAATACCTTTTCCGCCTTTAAAGTTAAGATATATCGTCCAGTTGTGGCCGATAATTGATGCTATCCCGCACAACACCGGTAAAATCGTTAAGTTTGCCTCACCTAATCTGGCAATCCCCACAACTGCAGCGACGCCTTTGCCGATATCCAGAAGCATTACGATGAAACCTGGAACTGTTCCGATAGCGCGCAATACATTGGTGAAACCGATATTCCCGCTGCCGTATTCGCGAATATCGATACCTTTCCATAGCCTTCCGATAATGTATCCAAATGGAATGGCGCCGACTAAATAACTCAGCAATATTGGAATGCTATATATAGCAAGAGGATGGCCGGACATCAACGTTACTGTAATAAAAGCTGCTGCTACGCCCAAAATTAGGAATCTGGCGATATACTTGTTTCGGAGAACAGACATTAGCATCTTGTATTCACACACCTCGTTTCGTGTTTTGAGCGACAATACGCTTGATTGTTATAAGTCAACTATGCGGAGTCTAAGTCCGAGTGGACTGCCGATACCGAATCCGAATCGGCGCGCCCACAAAGCCAAAATATTCCCTGATGTTGCTTATCAGGTAAGATTCATAGTCAGGACGAATGCCTGTAGGATGGTTAGTAAAAATAACAAAAGTCGGCGGTCTAATATCAACTTGTGTGATGTATTTTAGCGATGGGCGTTTGCCCTCTACGATTGGATGTTGATGTGCGGATGTCGCCTTAGATAAAGCGACATTCAGTTCGTGAGTCGGTATACGCATTGAGTATTCTCGGTTAATCATCAGGCTTAAATCTAGCAATTTCATAACTCTCTGTCGAGTTACTGCGGAGACAAACAAAACGGGGACATAACTGAGATGTGGCAACTCATATTGTAGTCCCGCCATATATTGGTTATAGGTGTCATTATCTTTCTCAACTAAGTCCCACTTGGTGACCGCTAAAATACACGCCTTCCCGCGGTCAGCGATAAAATTAGCGATTGCTTTATCTTGCTGTGATATCTCCCTTGTAACGTCCAGAACCAGCCAGGCGATATCGCTCTCGCGAACGCCACGGATAGCTCTGCTTATGCTATATTGTTCCAATTCATCCGTTATTCTCGATTTTCGCCTTAAGCCGGCGGTATCAATCAATTCAAAAGAGACGCCATCTCTGTGAAAGGTCATGTTCACGGCATCTCGAGTCGTGCCCGGTTTAGAATCAACAATGACTCTCTCTTCTCCTAAGATGGCATTAATCAACGATGATTTACCAGCATTGGGTCGTCCCACGACAGCAATTTTTACTCTCCCCTCCTCACTCCCCTCCGTTGACGGGAGGGAAGAAGGGGGGGGAAGGGCAAACACAACTTCATTCAACAAATCCTCAGTGCCCGTATTATGTATTGCCGATACGGGAATTGGGTCATCCAAACCGAGTTGATAGAATTCCATGGCGCCATAATCAAGGTTTGGATTATCCGCTTTATTTGCCACGACAAAAACCGGTTTCTGCGTCTTGCGGAGTATCTCTGCGATAATCATATCTTGAGGTGTCAGACCTTCGATGACATCGACGACAAAGAGAATCACTTCGGCTTCATCTATGGCGGTTTGCGCCTGAAGTCGAACCAGGTCAATTAAATCATCGTCGGGAAATGGAACTAAACCACCCGTATCGACCAGTGTGAACGTTCTATCATGATAATTGACGTCGGCATAAATCCTGTCGCGGGTGACCCCAGGGATATCATGAACAACGGCTATCCTTTTTTTGATAAGACGATTAAATAACGACGATTTACCGACATTTGGTCTACCGACAATGGCTACAATCGGTTTACTCATGCTCAACCACCTCTTCGGCGTACTTCTCCATCTGTTCTTCCTGACGTAATTCGTGCGACACTTCGATGCAAGATTTTATTATTACAATGCTAGGGATTGCTAAGAGGACGCCCCAGAAACCGAAGATGACCGTGCCGACGAAAATGCCAAGCATGATGAGCAAGGGGTCTACATCGACAGCCTTACTCATGATTCTAGGAGAAATCATCGAATTATCCATGGCTTGAATGCCAAAAATGACGCCAAGCAGGGCTAATCCTCGAACCAACAACCACTTTGCGGCATACTGGTCTGAGGCATAGCCCGCAAGCAGAGCGATAAAGGCAAAAATTCCGCCGATAGCAGGCCCAACCGTGGGAATGGCATTGCAAATTCCAGCAATGATACCGATGAAGAGAAAAAATGGCACTCCAATAATCCCGTATGCAAGCGTCGATATGGCGCTGATAATTACAATCACGGTAAATTGTCCCCGCAGGAATGATTTCATGTTATTATCAATCTCAGAGGCGTATCTGATTACCGCTGCCCGTTTATCTTCGGGGAATAAATTGCAAAATCCCATCATATATGAATCGAAGGATTTGACGGCGTAAATAAACACGATAAGCGCCAGAAAACCTGTGGCAGCAGCTCCAGCGACAGTACCCATTGTACTACCGAGAAAAGACAGAATTTTGCCCAGCAGTGATGTTGCGGTCGCAGTAATTTCAGCCCATTTCTGCTGAACATATAAAGTCGCTTTTTCGATAACATCCGTGCCCATTCTCTCATCGAGAGCTTGCAGTTTTTTTACCAACAATTGCGTCTGTGGAACTAAAGTTTCGTTATAAAACTCTGCAATACCTTTACCCATCTGTTGTGATTGGTCGATAACCTGAGGGATATATATCGCCAGTCCCCCGAGCGCTAAGATAGTGATGATGACAAGAATAAGGCGCGCCCATCTTCTCTGTAGTTGTATCCGCTTGCCGCCCGGCAGCGGAATTTCCATCAACGCGTCAAGCACAAAGCGGAACATATATGCCAGGGCAAAACCCAGGATGAACGGCATTAGGATATTTAAAAGCTTTACAAATATCCATATCACAATTAGAGCCATAGCAACATAAACGGGAATATTTACTTGGGGAATATGTCTTAGTTTAAAAAGGAGAATAATTAAGGCTATCGGAATTATTGTGTGCAACAATAATATACTCTGACCATCTGACCCCTTGTAATCAGGGCCTTTCAGATAGGCATATCCAAGCCAGGTGAACGCAATAGCAACGGCGACGATAGCTATAGCTACACTTCGGTTGGTCGATTCTGTATTCGACATCTCTTAGCTCCTGAAATGAATATGTTTAGTATAATACCATAACGGGCAAAATTTGTCAATTGACCTCTTCTGCTGGCCTGACCCGAAAATTCAGTAAATGTGTCGCTGCCACTTTTGATTCATGCAATGCTCTAGAAGCCTTCCAAATATTCCGTTTGAGCCTCAAACATTTCATCAAACATCCTCCGAATCTCATCTAACGACAGAACCGCAGCGGTCAACGGGTCAAGGGCGAGGGCATGAAATATGGCACTTCCACGCAACATCCATCAGGTAGATTCGTGACCAAGCCAGTATTATCGACGTTTACATTCACCATTCTGGAAACACCTGTTTCGATGGAATGAATAATGTAAGAGGCATACTCCGCAGTACGGTTCAGAGTTATCTTCTCTTTGGGGAAGTGGACGAAGACGGTTGAAGGGAAAATTTCTCCATGATATCCCTACGTTTGCGGAAGTAGGGAACGTACTCCGACATGTGTCTGGTCGATTCGGTCACAAAGTAGCCGAAATGTCCGTATTTCAAGGGAATACCCTTGTCCAAATCATAATCGTCGCCGACTCTTATCGTCGTCAGAACATAGTCTGCGCCATCCAAAGCCGATTTACGGTCGGACGTAACTTCTATTGTAGCGTCGACACCTGTATCTCTGAGCAATTTATTCGTCAACGCTTCGACCAGGGCAAGTTTCTGTTCATCAATATCCATAAGGGATATACGACTTTCGCTGAGCTCAGGAAAAGATAAAACATCAGCAAGCAACCTTCTTCCAAATCCAAAACTCCCCGCGCCAATAAGTGTAATTTTAGGCATGAAAACGTTCCTTTCATTTTTATGAAATTATATCCTTAACTTTAAATCAGCAGTAAGGTACAGAAATGGATGGAAGGATGGATGGTTTGTTTCCATCCCTCCAGCCTTCCATTCATCCAATCTTTCAGACTTAAAAATTTCAACTTGGATTTATATAACTCGTCCTACTTACCCTTACACTATGCCCCGACAATATCCTTGGCATATTCTTCCGCGTC
>DTYX01001054.1 GCA_012961655.1 Candidatus Poribacteria bacterium | reverse complement strand
GGAATTCGGATTTCGGAATTATTTTAATTTAGCATACCACGTTCCATCCCTTCACTTCGTTCAAGGGCAGGCTTTCCATAATATTCGCTATTTCAGACTTTCCAAGAGAACTCTGTGTCGGCGCGACTTATCCTGACGCTTTTTACGATTGGCGCGTTCATTAGTCCAGCCTGTTGTATCATTTGTAATATCTATACCATCCCCTTTATTTTCCAGCTTAGCTCTCTTAGTGCCTTTGGTTCGACGTTCATATCTGCCATCTTTGGCGCCTCGCATCCGCAGATAGCTCTCATAACGTTTGGCGTTTATTTTACCGGATCCGAGAGCGGTTTTGACGGCGCAATCAGGTTCATGCGCGTGTGAACAAGTGGGGTATTTGCACAAAGGCAGGTATTCACGCATCTCAGGGAAATAACTATCTAAATACTGTATACCCACTTCCAATAGTCCCAGAGCGCGGATACCGGGTGTATCGGCGACGAATCCGCCGAAATCCAGTGATAGCAGTTCCACTTCAGATGTTGTGTGCTGCCCCTTGTGAGTCCTTTCACTTACATCCCCGATTCTGAGTTTTAAGCCCGGCTGAATGGCATTGAGGAGGGTGGATTTGCCCACACCAGACGGTCCGGCAAAAGCGGAGATTTTGTCGCGCATCGTCAATCGGAGTTCCTCGATGCCCTCTCCCGTCACCGCGCTGGCATAGATGACGGGATATCCGATACTTTCGTAGAGCTTCATCTGAGATTTTACCCCCTCAGGATTGACCAAATCCATCTTGTTAATGCAGATAACGGGCTCCATTCCCGCCGCCTCGGACGTTACTAAAAATCTGTCCAGCATCCGTAGTTTTAAAGCGGGATTTCTGGCGGCAAAAACGATTAGCAGAATATCCAGATTAGCTGCGATAACTTGCGGCAACTTGCCAATCCGCGTCCGTCCAAACTGATTCTCCCTTGGCAGAATCTCCTCAATATAACCTGTTGCGCCATCTTCGGAACTTATGATTACTCGGTCGCCGACAGAAACTAAATCCGCCATACGCATCTCCTTAGTTTCCTCGCGCATACGTTCATCTTCAAGTTTTATCTTAGGGCGCAAAACACAACGAATAAGCTCTTCCTTGCATCTGACTTCATAAATACTATTTCGCGCTTTGATTACAATACCTTCGTTCATTATATTCTCCTTTCTTACGCATTACGTATTACGCATTCGCAAGTTCCTTTCGCTTCAAGGCAGGCATTTTGAAAAATACCTACGAAATTTCAACTTGGATTTATATAGAAATACGTCTCACTCCATTCAAAATATTCGGGCAAGTGTATCATGACTAAATGCAACATCTCCTCATCGGAAATCGACGTTTCCCGTCCCTTTGAATACTGAGTGTTTACCCAATCTTGAATAATCTTAACAGCAGGATGATTTACGCTCACAGCAGATTCTCCGTTCAATTTTAGATAGCTGTTAATCCAATACACAATGACCAATTCATTTGACGACTCGTTAATAACTACATCAATTTGACATTGGAATACCACCTGAGTCTTTCTGCATTTTTTCCTTGCCATTTATCAACCTCCTATATGTAGGTCGATTTTCCAAAATCG
>DTYX01001053.1 GCA_012961655.1 Candidatus Poribacteria bacterium | reverse complement strand
TTCATGGTAATGCTCCTTTTATGATGAGAGTGGGGAATGGAGAGAAGACGATGGGAGTCAGCGGACCGACTCTTTGAAAAAGATGGCTTCGAGTTGCGCCTTGGTAAGCGGCGGGTCGACGTGGGACGAAATCAGCATGAAACCGCAATCTGTGAACAGGTATAGACTGAAGGGTTCACTCGGATGTCCGCCCTCGTAGGTGAACGAGTCGCCGCCGTCTTGTTTCTTGTAGTAGGGGTCATAGAGATACCACGTGCGGTCGCCTGTGTAATTGAAGAGACGGAATGTTGTCGGTTGTTTCCAGGGCAATGGGGGAACAATGTGAATTTGTCCATCTAAGGGGAAGCTGTAGAATTCGCCCCAGATGGTGACGTTAACTCGGGCGATTTCACACTTGCTTCCAGGTGTGATGATGATAGGGAGATAGAGCTTTGGCTGTCCGGGCGTTGGTGTTGGAGTGGGTGGAATAAGGGTGGGAGTTTGTTTCTGGTAGATGCCTGCGTCCCATGTGAAATCGCTGACACTGACACCCGCGGGAAGGCTGATAGTTCCCGTGCATCCCGTAGCGGGATTGGCGTTGCTGTCATTCGACGGAGTGCTTCCCGGAGCCATGTATGGGCTAAACTCGTAGCCGTCGGGGAGTGTGAATAAATTTTACCTAAGTGTGGTTTTAAATTCAGTGATAGGTAGAATACAAACACAGAGAAATAAAATAGGTGCTATTCAAACAAATATAACGATTCCAAGCATAAAAAATCTGATTATTCCAATTCCACCTGAACCAATCCAAGATAAGATAGCTAATGAAGTAAAAACAAGAATAGAAAGAGCAAAAGAACTTCAGGAAAAAGAAAAACAAATAGTTGAAAAAGCAAAAGAAAAAATTAAAAAAATAATTTTAGGAGAGAAAAAAATATGAAACATTTATTTTTCGGCGGCGTGCGGAACTCTTCGGAAGCCTACTGCTTCCTCGCCCTCGCTACGCTCAGGTCTGCTAACAGGAGGATATGTGGCTCGCTTACGCTACGCTCAAATTTGCTATCGCAAACTTCACATATCCCCAGAACGTTAGGCGACATTTCGCTTGGTGAATTAAAGACATGAACAAGAAAGGAGGAAAATGATGAAAGGCATAGCAACTGTCAATTTCAAAGGCGGTGTTGGAAAGACAACCATAACTTGGTTGCTGGCGAAGTATGGAGCGGAGCGCAAGGGTAAGAGAATTTTGGTAGTTGATACAGATGCTCAAATGAGCCTGACATTAGCAGTCCAGCTTCAGGAAAGCGGTACCTTATATAGCGAATTTGAGACTTGGTATGACACCAAACATCAAGGGAAGAATAAGACTATCCTTAATGCATTAGAAGCTTACGATGTAATAAAGGGTGGACATTTTAATTTCCCGATAGATTCATCCTTTGCCTACCAAATGAGTCCCAACCTACATTTTGTTCCTTCAGTTGTTGACCTTTACTGGCTTGAGCTTGAGGTTTTTGATAGAGAAAAGGTAAAACACTTTATACGAGCCCTACTTGGTAAAATTGAACACTCCACAACTTTTAACTACGATTATGTTTTTTTTGATTGTCCGCCCAACTTTACTGCTTTATCTTACTCTGTGTTGAGTTGCTCGAGTCTTTTGTTAATCCCAGTTAATCCAGATGTATTTGCATCGCGAGGCGTGGGATTGATGATAGACGGACTTAAGTACAGGATAGAACCTTGGCCTGACCCCAAAGTCGCAGTTTTTATGAACAAAGCCAAATTATATCGAGGTAACCTAACCAGAGAAACTCAACGCTATTGGGAAGAAACAAAAGCAGTTTGTGATGTGAAAAGACAGGAAGGAATTCATATTGAGGGATGGGATTCTTATATTCCTGATAGAGTAGACATTAAAAGGGCTATTCCCGGACAGTACTTCCCTTCACAATTTAAACACTATTTTGCAGATTTATGGAACAATATTGAGAGAATCTTAGGGTGAGAAAATGGAAACTGTTGATCATATCAGAAAGAACATAGAGCAGATAGAGAAACTTCTGTCTGAGGTAAAAGCAGACTTAGAGACATTAGATAAAAAAAGGGTATCTGAATTAAAAAAATCTGCTGAGAAGATTGAAAAACTGCCATCGGAAGAAAAACTTCGCTTGGAGTATGAAAACTTATATCAGATGAGTATTGGAGGAAACGCTAATGCCATAGAGGAATTTATCAAAAGCAAAACAAAAACATATTTGAAGGCTTTTTGTAAGGCTAATAACTTGCCTATAGATACAACGAAGGTTTCAAAGGACGGAATCATTAAAGAAGTAACCCAATGGATGGCACAAAGAAAGGCTATTACAAAGAAAGCGACATGATAGTAGAGAATGTTACCAAGCAAAACAGTCGCCTAACACAGCATATACGGCTCACTTTGTTCGCCCAAATGCTTCGCACTTCGCAAAG
>DTYX01001052.1 GCA_012961655.1 Candidatus Poribacteria bacterium | reverse complement strand
TCTGCTAAGATACTGTTTTGCACCGGCGATTTCCCTTCTCTGATTGTCTGAAAGCCGCTGGTGGCATTACTGCCTCTGGCATACTCCAGCGTCCACGAAAAATCGCTGTAGTCGGTGTCGATGTCATCTACGCTGCCGATGACGTTGAACGTGCCGCCAACCTCATCGCCATCAGCAGGCGCACTGATGTTCGCAGTCGGCATGGCGGAAAGGTAATTTATGGCTTGAAGGGGATTTCGGCGAAATTCCATAATAACATACTGAGAAGTGATGGTTTCGTTGCCGACCAAGTTCCCTTCAATTTGGGCTTTTCGCCAATCCTCATAAAGCAGTCTATGAATCTGAATCGATGTTTCCAAAAATATCTTCTTCATGATCTCCTATCCCTGCAAAACCTTCATCTGTCCACTCTGTCAACAGTTCAGCTAATGCCGCTGACTGGATTATTATCTGGATACCAGCTTCTTCCAACTTATCCGCGCATTCCATCACGTCATCTTTCTTGGGGGTTTCATTCTCCAGGCAATCGAAAACAGTTTTCACTGCCTCCACCTGTTCTGTGGTAGGGCTTTCCATTGATTTTTGCCAATGACGGACGGCTTTTTTCAACAAGATTACCAATTGCTGCCGACGTTCGGTCACGGAAGTTAGCTTTTCAAGAAGCGCTTTCACTTCGTTTGCGAACAGTTGAAGGCGTACGGGATGTTCGTCGTCGATTAAATCCCCCCTGCCCCCCTTTTTCAAAGGGGGGAAATTATTCGTCATCTGGTCAAACGCTTTGCGGGCGTCGCGCAAGTTCTCATCAAACGAACGTTCGTCTGGCTTCTGGGACTCTTTTTCTAACAATTGCCTCAATTTTTCTCGTTCAATGTCTGGCAATTGTTGGATGATTGGCAATAAATCTTGTAATGTAACTTTTCCTGAGTTCATTTGTTATCTCCCCTCAGATTCTTTGGGTAAAGATTGGCAAAGGGACAATGGCTCTCTTGCCAATCTTACTACATCTCAATCGCGGTGCGATGCGACGACGCGGTGTTATCCCGACGCGCGTGCGATCACACGCGCCAGGCGGGAAACCTTCCGCGTTTGCGTCGAACGCCTTCCGCTATTTTGCATGCTCTTGAGATGCTTTCTCAGCCAACCACTGATTTATCAGGGTTTGGTAAGGCATTTGTCTTTTTTGGGCTATTTGCTTGATTTGAGAAATCAAGTAAGGATACATGCGAATTGAAATCATTTTCTTTTTTGGTCGTTTGACCTTCACATCGGGGACATCCTCAAACTCGTCCCAAAAGTCTGTGGTATCATGGTTATCCACAAAATCGGCGAATTCTTCTTCTGTTTCAATAGACGGCATTTTCATTATTTCCCCCTCCTTTCGTAAGCTCGCCGTTCGTTTCGATTCATATCCCGTGCTGTAATAACTTTGACATTCCCCCCTTTAAGCGGTATATAAGCAGCCACGATGTAACGCCCTGAATAAGCGCGCCCATAAGCAAGGTATCTCCCTCGCACTCGTTGGCTTCTGCGAACAAACAACGGCGCTTCCTCATTAAAGAAAATTTCCTTCGCTTCCTGCTCGGAAACATTGTGTTTCCTCTCAATTTTTTCAGCAATTGTATCGGGAATGATTACACGATTGATTTGCATAGATAATATTATATCTTATGTATATACAGTAGTCAATTTTTTTATCTAAAAATGACTTGTTTTTTGTCCTGTTATTTAGCAAAAAACAAAAAAGTGGATAATCATTTCTCTGTCGAACGGTCTAATTCGTCAAACGCTCGCTGGATGATCTCTTCCTGTGAGAGTTCCTGTTGTTGTTCTTTTTTGGACAAAGCGGATTTCAAAAGATTTTTTATCGCTTCTTCATTTGCTACGAGCGGCATTCTGACAAGAACGTGGCAGGCGTTGTGTTCTGGGTGTTTCCAGCGGGCGATGACCTGTACGCGGTTGAGTTGGACATCGGTGGAAACGGTGGAAATGGTATCCATGCTGGCATTCAGTTGTTTTGCCAGTCCTCGGACTTTCGATTCTAAGCTCAAAGCGAGAGAAATACGCGCGTTTTTCTCTGCAATGCGCCAGGAATTTACTTCCCGATAGTACGGATTCGAGTGACCTAGCGCGTACATATACCCAGATTTTTTCGGGAGCGTCGTCACCCAACGGGGCTTTGAAGGCATCGGCGCGGCAGACAAAGGCACAGCAATATTTTTGGTGTCCCCTTCTCCCAAACACAGCAAAACAAAGGTGTATTTTTTCCCCGCGTACGTTGCAGCGACCTGGTGGTGTTCTTCGACGAAGGAAAGCACCGATGGAGACAATTCCTCTTGAATATTATCCACTGAATAAATAATTCTGCCTCCGCTGCTCAACAGCCCATGCTCGCCTTTGATATGCACGGAAAGATATTTTGCCAATCTTTCAATACCATCTTTTATGGCGTTTTTCGTGGAATTTTCGGGATGGAAAAAGGTTTCAGAGAATCCAACAGCGAATAGGTTATTTTCAAAATGGGGCATATTCCAAAACCAAGCGGGATAGGATGCTTCGGCAGACGGTTTTGGTTGAAGTTGTGGACTTTCTTTGTCCCGTCCAGTTGTTGGGGGCATCACCTTGGCTGAATGCGAAGCACACCCAACAACCACTAATAAAAAGAGTAAGAATGTAATTTTTGATTTCGATAACATGATTGAGTGAAACGTGATAAATGAGAGGGTGTTAAACGGACATAGGGGCTTGCCGGCGGCGCGCCCCATGCGCATCAACTTAACTGATTTTTCATACAATTCGTGCTCACAGACGCCTTGAACTCAAGGTTTCGATACGCTTCGCTACTCAACCCGACGGTTCAGGCTAAGAGGCTCAAGTCGTCTCAAGACGACTAATGCTGGTTTTAGTCCACTTCGAGTGGACTTTAGCTTTTTAGACTGCGAATTGATTCGTAGGCTAAAGTTGGTGCTATGAGGCTTACCGCCGGCGTGCCCCTACTATCCGTTTATCCGTTGTCACCGCTATCGCCCTTGTTCTTTTTTGAACTGTTCGTATTTTTCAACTTCCTCGTTCAATTCGTCAAAGGCTTGCGTTGCTCTGAATCGGTCATACATATGCTTATTTGATTTAACCTGTGCCATCATATCAGCGTAGGCTGCCCCAATGGGCATTTCCATCAGAACGTAGGCGCGAAAGAGGGTGCCCTCTTTTTTTACCTCTTGCTTTG
>DTYX01001051.1 GCA_012961655.1 Candidatus Poribacteria bacterium | reverse complement strand
TTTAATGGTTTATCCGACTAAAATTAGATAGATGAGGCAAATTAAAGATGAGAGATTACTATGAGGTTCTGGGTGTTAGCAGAAATGCGACTTCTGAAGAGATAAAAAAGGCGTATCGAAAGCTGGCGATAAAATATCACCCGGATAAAAATCCGGGTGATAAAGTGGCTGAAGAGAAATTTAAGGAAGCCTCCAACGCGTATGAAGTGCTAAGTGACCCGCAGAAACGCAAAGCTTATGACCAGCGGGGAATGGCTGGAATATACGATATCGGTTTTGAGGGATTCACCGATTTTGAAGATATTTTCAGTAGATTTGATGATATTTTTCGCCGAAATTACGGTGGTTTTGAAGATATCTTCGTCTCACGCAGACAATCAGGAGGGCCGCAACGCGGCAGTGATATACGATATAAACTCACTATCTCTTTTCTCGAGGCGGCGCTTGGCGCAGAAAAACGCCTCAGGATTCCCCGCTCTGAATCTTGTGATACCTGTCACGGTATGGGAGGGATGGGCATCAAAACCTGTCCAAAGTGCCAAGGTACAGGTCAGAGTTCCAGAAGCGGACGTGGATTTTTTAGCATTAGTGAGGTATGTAACCGTTGCGACGGTACAGGAAAGGTGGTTCAAGCCGTATGCAACACATGCCATGGTTCGAGCCAAGTTTCCAAATATCGGACTATTACTGTAAAAATACCGTCGGGTGTGGAGAACGGCGACAATTTACGCCTGCAAGGCCAGGGTAATAGCGGTCTTAAAGGCGGACCGCCAGGTGACCTTTATGTGAATATACAGGTGCAACCACATCAATATTTTAAACGAGACGGCAAAAATATAATCTATGAAGCATCTATACCTTTTACGACAGCGGCATTAGGTGGAGAAATCAAAGTTCCTACGCTCAAGGGAAGCGCGACTTTGAAAATACCACAAGGTACCCAAAGTAACCAAACGCTTCGCTTGAGAGGGCAAGGAATTCCCGATACAAGAGGCAATCGAGGCGACCAACTCGTTAAAATCGCCATTGCTGTGCCGAAGAGACTTAGTAGAAAGCAGGAAGAACTACTTAAGCAATATGCCAAATTAGAATAATACCAATTCTCCATAAAGATAAAACATAAGATTATCATGGAAGGAAAGGAAAAATGTGGGGAAAGCTTTTTCCTTCCCTTCCTTCCTTTCCATCCATTCTTTTCAAATTCTTTTTTGCACTGAATGTAAAACACCTGGTGAATAAATGACATATCCTGGTATTGACTATCCCAAATTAATCTTGGCTTCCGCATCTCCTCGACGCGAGCAACTCCTGAAGCAGATTGGTTTAGAATTTGAAGTGATGCCCAGCGATTTTGATGAAAGCCGAGTATGTATGAAAAATCCCGATGACAGCGCTCAACGAGCGGCGCTTGAAAAAGCGAGGTTTGTCGCCAAACAATTAGCAGAAGGCATTGTCATCGGCGCAGATACGATAGTGGTATACGCGGAGGAAGCGATGGGAAAACCGAAAGACCAGTCTGATGCTATACGAATTCTGAAACGTCTGAGTGGCAAGAGGCACGAAGTTATAACCGGCGTTGCCCTGGTCAAGGCAGGCAATAGCATAGAATATGTCTGGTCGGAGAATACTTCGGTGTGGTTCAGACAATTGAGCGATATGGAAATCAAAGAATACGTAGAAATCGAACGACCAATGGATAAGGCAGGCGCCTACGGCATTCAGGGACGAGCTGCAGCTTTTGTGAAAAGAATCGAGGGCTGCTATTTCAATGTCGTTGGATTGCCGTTGGCTTCGCTAGTGGAAAAATTGAAGCTGTTTGTGGACAAATTTTGACTGTCTCATTGCGCAAAACACAGGTTAGGAAACCTGCACCACAACTCTCTGTACTTGGAATAATGGCT
>DTYX01001050.1 GCA_012961655.1 Candidatus Poribacteria bacterium | reverse complement strand
AGGAAGCTCAAAAAGAATTACAAATTTTCCAACGATTAAAAAAAGAGAAAGACCAGATAGACAGACTGCGGAATGATTTTTCACGGGATACCGATACAGCGGATAGAGCGGCGATTCTCGCCAATATCGGGCGCATCTATCTGACGAGAGGTAAGATAGATGAAGCCATCTGGGAATATAAAAAATCTATCGCGATGTATCCAAATGTGCCAGAGGCGCATAACGGGCTCGGGATGGCTTATGCGATTCAGAAACGCTATGATGAAGCCATCGAAGAGCAGAATAAAGCGTTGAACCTGAAACCTGACATGGCTGAAGCTTATGCCGGGCTTGGGTTTATTTACTTTCAGCAATCGGAAAATCAAAAATCGATGGAAAATTATCGCCGCGCTATTGAACTCAATCCAAACCTCACGGACGCTTATCTCAGGCTCGGTGAACTATACGCGAAACAGGAGCGATTCGATGATGCCCTTTTAAATTACAGCAAAACGCTCGATTTAAACTCTCAACTAACAGAAGCTTATATCGGACGCGGGTTAGTTTACTTGAACCGGAAGGAATATCCCTTGGCTCAATCGGATTTTGAGAATGCCATCAAACGGCAGCCGGATAAGGTCGCGGCATATCACAACCTCGGTTTAGCTTACGCCTATCAAGGCAAAATCTCAGATGCTATCGACGCTTATAAAAAGGCTCTTCAAATCCAGCCAAATTTCGCTGAGACACATTATGTGTTGGCGTCAATTTATGCTCAACAGAACGATTTTGAATCCGCTGAAGGCGAATATAAGCTGGTCATCGAACTCGAGCCCAATTGCGCCAGAGCATACAACGGCTTGGCGCAATTATACGGCAATAAAGAAGTTCATTTGGATGAAGCGGTGTCGTTAGCTAAAAAAGCCGTCGATTTAAGCCCTAAATCCACCAGTTATCTGAATACTTTGGCGTTGCTCTACTACAAACAGGGAAGATATCAGGAAGCAGAAGCCTCCATAAAAAAAGCCATCGAATTAGCTCCGGAAAATCCCCTTTATCGTGAAGGACTAAAACAGATTCAGAAAGCGCAAGAACAGAAAGTGCGGGAAAGGTAGGTATGTTCATGAGCCACAGATATCCTGAACAAAAAACGCAAAAGTATAGCAAATGATAGAATAAGCGGCAAATTCCCATCTTAACTTTATAATTTGGCTTTTTAGTGGTTTAGAAAAGCACTGATTTTTGGTACAATAAAGCTAAACAGAAAGCGATTTTGTAGGTGGCATAGAATTTGCCAGCCACTTTTCTCTTTTGGAACTTGTCGCTTCACTGCGTTCGAGGACAAGCTGCGTGAAGAATTAAGAGTTTCCGAAAAGTCTCAAAACTGATAAAGGAGGGAAGTCTGATGAAACGAGGTTTGATAACCATTCTGTGGATTTTGTCCTTTGTGAGCGTATGGGCAAGCAGGGGCATTTCTTTGGAAGACTCCCTGACCATTGCCGCTTGGGCGAAATACTCGAAAGATACCCGGACTATCGCACCGCGTACATGGGCAAGTGGCATCTGGGGGACGAAATTTTCGCTCAGCACGGCTTTGAAGAATGGGTCTCCATCGAATATTATGATAACTACTACAGCGAAGGCAGCGACCTAAGCAAAAAGCCCGACTATCATTATTTTCTCCTCGACAAAGGTTATAAACCCGACCGTGGTGAGCATTTCAGCCGGGCTTTCGCCACAAGGCGGCCTTTAGAACATTGTAAGCCGAAGTTTTTAGAGATGAGGGCGTGCGAATTTCTGCGCCGCAATCGTAACGAGCCTTTTATCTTGTACATTAATTTCCTCGAACCGCATATGCCTTTTTGAAGAACGCTAAACAGATAAGAGAACTGATAGCCAAGTACTGGGGCCTGGTCACGCAGGTCGACCTCAGTGTGGGCGCTATCCTCAAAACCCTCGATGACCTGGGACTAAGTGACGACACCATTGTTGTCTATACAAGCGACCACGGCGACATGATGGGCTCACACCAGATGGTGACAAAAAGCGTCATGTACGAGGAAGCGGTCAAGGTGCCGTGGCTAATGCGCATCCCGCAGATAGGGAAAGGGCATGTAATCAAAAATCGAGTCAGTCATATCGACCTGGTTCCAACACTGTTGGAATTGATGGGCGGCGGTGTCAAGAGCCTGATTCCGCTTATAACGGATGGTAAGATTGCTGAAGACTACGTGTTTATTGAATGGAACCCGAAAAGTGGAGCTATCAGGATAAAGGAAGGCGGCACCAATCT
>DTYX01001049.1 GCA_012961655.1 Candidatus Poribacteria bacterium | reverse complement strand
GCCCAAAATGGGGGTTGGCTGTCAAACTCAAGTATAACCGAATTGATTCGGTTCTTTTTTTAGACAGATTACTATGAGCGGAACAAGCTGTCAATACCTGTGCCACCCGACAAAAACCTTTTTCCTTTGTTCCATAACCTTCCAGCAAGGGGTAATACATTTCGAGAGCCGGTGCTATTTCTATAGGTGGTCGCTTTTGTACTCTTTTCTGTAAAACCGAAGCCCAAAATTACTATTTATTGCTTCTTTAAGTCTTTCGGGGCAGCAAAAGGCAAGGGAAGGCGTATTTAGCCCTAAACTAAGCCCACCCCGCCAGATTAGGTCGTTATCGTCTTCGGTAACAAACACTCTTGCTCCGAGAAAGAGGGCTGCTAACACAATCTCAAAGTCTTCATTTGGCCAGAGCGAGTTTTCCGACAACTCTTGCTCGTAGAAAAACCCATACTTGCCATACCAATCGGATGAAAATACTTGAAAGTATTGACAGACTATGATTCCCTTTTCCTTGACGATGGTATCAATCTGCCTGAAGACATATCTCATGCTTTGCTTCCATCTGACAAACTCTTTTTGCTTCTCAACCAAAACACGAGCTTCTTTTCTCAATGGCTCTTCCACAAACAATCGATCTATGTCTTCTTCTGCATTTCCAAAGAAATCCCACCCTCGCCATTCTTCACATAGGTTATACCAATAATATGAGTTACCCAAAGGATCAATACCAGGCGTTGCCTTAAACAGTTTTTGGGCAATATCATTGATTTCAGAGGGGACCAGGTTTTTCAATGGATGGTTTCCTTTGCTCGGTCCACCTCTGGTAGTTCCTTTTACAATCGAATAGAGTTCGTATACACACTTTGCAAAAGTGAAAATCTCAAAGCCGTGATTACTCAAGATTTCGAAAACTGTCCGTCCAGTTCGAGTGTCACCCACGATATAAGCAAGGACATTCGTGTCTACAAACGCTCTCTCACGAACAGTTGGTCTCGGGGAATCTGTACCCATTGCCCTGACTACATCCCAAAGTATCTGCCGCCCAACGTTAAAGCTCAGCGGCGCGATTTACCGCATCCGCTGGAGGGCGCTGTTGGGCGCTCTCAGGTTCCTGAGTGCTACCTCTTCGGAGATAGGGCGGCAGCATATTATCTATTTCTTCCTCAGAAAAAGTAAGTTCTTCGTTTATTTTTAGTGCAGCTTGAGCTGCTGAATACGCCTTTGGAATCGTTCTTGGCGCTGCCTTGTATATGTTTTTTAATGTCTCCTGTAGCTTATCCCGCCGTTTGCGTATTTCTTCGGCTGGTGCCGATCTACTGGCAAGATCGGTTAGCAAGGAGAGATACGCTTCTCTCGCATTCCAAAGGTCTCCGGCAACAGATGCGTGTTTTTGAGCAAGTTCTCCAAGGTCGTGTTCTTTAGTATAGGTGTTGATGGTTAACAGAACAGTGGATGTAATAGCTGCGATTACGGTTGAAATTCGGCTTTCGCCGAATAACGTGATAATAATGCCACCGGTGGTTATAGCAGAAAGTATGATTTGAGCTAGTTTCAAATTCTGCAACCTTCCATGATAGATATCGGCGGACTTTTCATGAGCTTTGTGGGAATATGCGACCCTTCCGTAGCTCTCACGGATTTGTGCTTCCAGTGCCCTGTGTTCATCTTGCGATACTCGAGCATTAGGATGGGTAGGCTGTTCCATAGATTTCCCTCCATTTTTGTCTTGCGGACCGTACGTACCCGGAAGACTCGTAGTAGATAGCTTCCAGTGCTAAGTTGTAACAGCGTTTGGCTTTATACTGGAATTTACCTTTTGACCAAATGTACTGTCTGCTACCTACCGCTAGCCAGTATTTACACTCAGGCTCGTCGGCAAGATATTTGAAGAAATCCCTACTCATCCAGTCGTAATACAAAAAAGACTTCTCCTTGTATTCCCAGTCCTTGATAAACCGATAGGCCAGTGTATCTATTAAAAGTCCGCCCATAGGAGCGCCCCATACATTTTTCCAAGATCGCGTCATACGACACAGCCATTTGAGGTTCCCGTTACATTCAAGGTCCATTGAGGATATGGCGCCAATCTCTGGTTTAGGGTTCGTAACCCTCCATCTGCCTCCTGAATTGGCATCTGGATAAGTGTAGCTCCCGTCCTCATTGAGAAACGCGGGGACTATTTCAAACGAAATCCCATCTGTAAAATGGATTACCACAACCTGGCCGTCGGCACCGATATCAGTAGTTGGATACGTTTTTTGCAATGACTTCTTTACATCCTGCAACATTGCAGACTGTCCATTGTACTGGTAATTGTCGTATTTCTGGTAGTAATCGTAGGGAAGACAGAAAATCATATCGAGATCGCTAAAGCCACGAATCGCAGTTCCTCGACCATATGACCCGACGTAAAGGCTATGACTAGTTCTCGAATCCAACTCCCAGAAGTCTAAATTTAGGCGGCGGGTGATAAGTTGGTATCTTTGCCCAATACTTTTGCGATTGTTAATGGTCAGGTTCCTGCAAAACGTTTTGAAGTCTTCGCCAACTCCCATTTAAATTCCCCTCATATATCCAAACTTCCCTTATACGCCCAACGCCAGCGCTCACCTGAGTATTTGGAGCAGAGCGAAGCGCAGTAGAAAATGGGTGGGGCAAAAACGCTCCTGTCTATAGGTTGACCTCGTTCTGTTTCACGTTCTTCAGCACACCCAGAT
>DTYX01001048.1 GCA_012961655.1 Candidatus Poribacteria bacterium | reverse complement strand
TACAAATTCCCCATGAAAAAATTCGTTGTAGCGGCGTGCCTCCGTGCCGCCACTTTTGTTTCACTTGCATTATGCACTTTTCAAAAGGGGTTAATCTATGTTAAAATAGGTGGTGCTAAATTTTCTCTCTACTATTACAATGCAACAAGGAGATATTAGATGAAAATTGTAGATATTGAAACGATACCTGTGGATAGATATCTGTTTGTCAAGGTTCATACCGATGAGGGTATTAGCGGTTTAGGAGAATCCGGAGCTTGGGGTTACCTTGAAGCGTCAGCAAGCGCGGTTGAGACTTTTAAACGCTACCTGATAGGACAGAACCCACTCCGAATTGAGCATCACTGGCAGTACCTCTACCGCTGGAGCCATTTTCGGGGTGCGGCTATCATGGGGGCTTTGAGCGCCATTGACATCGCTCTGTGGGACATTGCCGGCAAGCATTTTGGGGTTCCCTGTTATCAATTGCTCGGAGGAAAGTGTCGGGACAAAGCTCGCGTCTACTATCACGTATTCGGTGATACAAAAGAGAAGCTCATTGAGGGATGTATTGACGCCAAAAATCAGGGATTCACAGCGGTAGGACATCTGACGCCTTTCCTAGATGACGCGCGTGAAATTCCTTATTTCAAGACACACGCGGATAAGATTCGAGATGCTATTGAAACCGTCAGAAGTTACCGAGAGGCAGTGGGAAATGAGGTTGACCTCTGCATCGAAATCCATCGGCGACTTACGCCAGCGGAAGCAATTGCGCTGGCTCGTGGGATTGAAGAGTTCCATCCGTTTTTTTATGAAGATCCAATTTTGCCGGATAGTTTTGATGCTATGGCGCTCGTCGCCGAAAATATCCATATTCCCATCGCCACTGGAGAACGTCTGCATACCATCTATGAGTTTGAGATGCTTCTCAGCCGTGGGGCTGTGCAGTATGTACGTCCAGACGTCTGCATGGCGGGAGGCTTGACGCACTGTAAAAAGATTGCGGCTCTCGCTGAAGCTCATCATGTCGGCGTCGTGCCACATAATCCATTAAGCCCAGTCAGTACAGTAGCTTGTATCCAGTTAGCGGCGTGCATCCCAAACTTTGCTCTACAGGAATATCCCACAGGAGAAGATAAACCACCCAAAAGTGAGATAGTGAAAAGTTCGCTTAAACTCGAAAACGGTTTTCTCATAATTCCGGACGAGCCAGGCCTGGGAATAGAGCTTGCGGAGGACGCCAAAGAACACCATCCCTATAAGCCTCGAGCGGTTCAAACTCGTCTCCATCTGGATGGCTCCGTCGTAGACCAGTAATAGATACATAGAAACCGAGTTTTTGGAAGAGACCCGGTTTCTGCACCAAGGAGAGACAAATGAAAATTACCGATGTAAAAGCAACAAGTTTAAAAGGATATAAACAATGAGCTACGGCAAGATATGGTAAATAGGGAATTGAGTTCGGCTGAGTTGAGGAAGATGACATCGCTGGTGGCTGCTGCACGAGAGGCGGTGGGGGATGAGATAGATATCTGTATCGACTGCCACGGCCTCTACAGCGTGCATTCGGCTATCCGCTTGGCAGAGCGGCTGGAACCTTTTGACTTGATGTTCATGGAGGACCCAGTGCCCAATGACAATGTTGAGGGAATGGCAAAAGTGACGGCGTCTACGTCAATTCCCATCTGCACAGGTGAGTTTCTATTTCGCCGCGACGGTTTCAGAGAGTTGATTCAAGCGCAAGCCTGCGACATGCTTCACGTCGATGTCTCTGGAACCGGAGGAATCTTGGAGGCGAAGAGAATCGCCGATTTAGCCGACCTCTATTACATCCCCTTTGCCGCGCACAACATCACATCTAATGTCAGGATACGGCTACTTCGGTGAGTGACCGTAAGATTGGAATTTTTTTCTTGCTGAAGTCATTGAAATATGCTAAAATCATGCAGGTGTGTCCAGTGGGAGAACAGATTGCCCTCATGAGGAAAAGGAGATGTATAATGCTCATTAGAAACTATCGAGATGTCGCGGCAGAGGATGTAGAGGAGGATGCTGAGAGTGTGAAAATTCGACAAGTCATCTCAAAAGAAGATGGCGCTCCACATTTTGCGATGCGCGTGTTTGAATTGCGTCTGAATGGCTATACGCCTCGACATTCGCATGAATGGGAACATGAAGTTTTTATTTTATCGGGTGAAGGCTCTGTGTTTGACGCGTGTGGACAGGAACACAAAATCCGCAAAGGGGATGTAGTTTTTATCCCCGGTAATGAAATGCATCAATTTAAAAATACCGGCAAACAATTGTTTGAATTTATCTGTTTAATTCCAATTTAGACGAAATATTTTGCAAAGGCTTGTCTTGAGCGCTGGGTTGAGTAGTCCTAAGGACGTATCGAAACCTAGCCGAAGACGTATCGAAAGGAAGATGATGTTGTGAATCGAAATATTAAACGCAGTGGGGATAATTGGATTACTATACATTCAACTTCTGATGAATGGAAAGCCCGCTTGATTCAATCAGCTTTGTTAAATGAAAAAATTTCTTGTCGTATGCGCCCTACCAGAAGGCCCGATGGCAGTTTTCATTGGGTTATAATGGTATTGAGTGAAAAACAACTGGATGCGATGGAGATTACCAGCAGGGTTGAATGGGCAATTGCAGCGGATATTGATGCGCAAAAGAATGAACCGCCGCCGAATGTGCCGAATGATGAGCAGAAGAAAGATACTGAGGTAAATCGGGAGGAGGAGGAAAACGTTCCCAGAATAAACCTGGAAGCGGTTCAGCAAAAACTTGTAACCAGCAGGGAGGGGCTTGGCGAAATTATTCATTATCCGGGCGTTGGCTATGAACTCCGAATGGGGCCTCGACCTTACTACATAGTCAATGAAGAACGTTGGGAGGAATTTATTGACTTTAGCGCGCAACGGCAAGAATTTTCTATTCTGCTGCGCGGTGAATACAAAAGATTATTCCGATGGCTTAAAGCGGAAAAGCTGATGCCTGAGTTTATCCGGCTTACGGAATCTACCTATCGGGAAGTTCCACCGCCGAAACTGAAAAAGCGTAAAAAGAGAACTGAAAAAGAGATTAATCGAACATCAGAAACAGTAGAAACTGAATACCGGACGAGTTATTTTGCCATAATATGCTTATGCCTCGCACTGCTCTCAGCTATCAGCGTAATTTTTAAACTACCCTGGTATACTGGTTTTATTTTGGCGCTGTTGGCAGTAGGAGTGGGTTTTCCTGCAAAATATCAGATTGATTCTAGTGAGGGTAAAGTGGGTGGAATGCGTTGGACGATAATCGGAACAATTATCGCGTGTATCGCCTTGGCGATTTCACTTATTCGAGGTTTTACAGGTTTCATGGGATGAATCATATCGCAGGTTAGACGTGTTGACGAATCGTCTGCGGTTTCTCTTTCTCGTTAAGAGAAGCGCCAAGTAAACCTGCAATAAACCAAAATATGAGTAACGCTCTCCGTTGTAAGACATTGTCTGTGAAACCATGAATGAGATATGCTATTATTGACGCGGATATTCCGATGATGAATCCCGTATCCCACGTTTTATGAACAGTGGAGGTTGTATTCTCAGATGCGATAATTTTCCGTGTTCTAAGAATCATCCAGAAGAGGAGCGATACAATCCATAAGAAAACGAATAACGCCGGTATTCCCATTTCCAACGCGATTTGTAAGTATGTATTGTGGCACTGGTCTGGATTTTCCCTAAGTCCTTCCGGTTTCCGCAGCATATATTCAGTTTTAAACCGTCCTGGACCTATACCTTTGAGCGGATGTTCCTGTATCATTTCCAACGCCGCTCGCCACCAATATGGTCGCTCACCCATAAATCCCTGCTGATGTTGTATCATCGTCATAAATCTGGATTTGATATGCTTTGGCATCATAAATGGAGAAATCGCCAATAACACAAGCAAGACGGATATAAATCGTTTATCGAATACAATGATAAGGTATATTATCGCAACAGCAACTGCAATCCATGCGCCGCGCGTCAAGGTGAATATCAAACTTCCGCCCATCGCACTTAAACCTATACCCAGCAACATGAGATATTTCCAGCGTTGCTTCCGTTTTAATCCGGTTCGTAAACCGCCGATGAAAAATCCCATGCACAGAGGCATCATAATAGTTAGATACGCGGCGAGATAGTTTGGATACTTGAAAGTCGCGAGCAGTCTGTTATCATAAGTTAAGCGCGTTTTGGTCAGATAGCAGATAACTCCATAAATTGAAATCAATCCTGCGACAACGAGCATCGCAATGACAAGCTGGAGAATATCTTTCCGTTGGTGCAGATTGTTCACAACGAGATAAAAAAGGATAATTCCCTGGATAATTTTCCAAAATCTCCGCAGGCTAACGGTGAACTCAGGAGAAAGGGCTGTGGATATGATTCCCAATCCAATCAAAATACAAATCGGGATGTCAAGATATCTGCATCCTAAAATCCCTCTTAGGCGGTGATAAATTAGTTTGGCAATCCAGCCGAGCAGAGATATCAGCAGCCCGATGTACATCACTGCCGTAGAATATCCTATTGGCAGAAATATAACGAATAGAATTAACCCAGCGAGAATTATTGTCGAACAGTATTTTGCGAATGTGTTGTCATTAATTTTGTTATTGAATGTCGAAGCCATCATAATTGCGGTCCAGAGGTCACAACAGATGAACTGAAAAATTGTTACCGTGACGCTGTGCTTTGAACGAAGCGTGGGGTAATTCCGAATTCACTTTCCCCAAGTCTTCTCGTAAAGTCTACCCAATTCTGTTTTCAAACGCTCTAGTTCCTTGTGGTCTGTCTTTTCGCCGTTGAGAAGGCGCATGTACAATTCTCCCTCCTGCGCGCAGATTTTATCGTGCATCGGGAAAAATTCCCGATGGAGAAAAAATGCGTATTCAACTAAATCAAACGGACCGTATATCCTCAACTTTTCCCCCGGATGCTGTTCACATGCGACAGATTTCAAATCAAAGATGGCATCGAATATCTCTTCTTGCTCTAATTTTTCCGCCAAGACGAGCGCCCAATAATTTCCATACATCTGGTCGTGGGAGCGGTGAGTATCGGAGTTACTCATGATTGGAATCTTCCGCCCTTTGGCGACCTCCTCAAAATATTTGGCGACGGAAAGCAGATTATCTTCGGGTGTTACGTCCCCCAGAACTTCGACCGCGTCGTACAACCCATCTTCTAGCAATTGGTCATAAACCGGGCGGTTCAGATGGAATTTCTGCCCCGCCACCCAATATGGATGGGCGAGAATCGCATGACCGCCAAATTCATGTATCTTCTTCACCGTCCATACAGCATGGGCATATTTTTCTTTGGACAGTTCATCGACCAAAGTTTTATCTTTCAATTCATTATCAAGGATGTCTTGATAGTCCTTATCGTAAATTTCTGTCTGCGATTTCTGAGCTGCCACCCAATCAGAGGCGCAGAGTGCCACGAAATGTCCGCATCCCTCACGCACACTAACCTCTTCGCCGGGAAGAAGCAAAAGATTTAAATTCATCTTCTTTGCCTCTTCAATCGCTTCCAACGACGGCTGATATCTGTCGTGGTCGGTAATCGCGATGAAATCGAGCCCTAGTTCTTTCGCTCTAACAGCCATGTAAATCGGGCTTTGCCTGCCGTCGGAGTAGTGTGTGTGAATATGCATGTCGCCTTTGTAAGCTTTCCTCCAAGCTAAATCGGGATGTGCGGCAAAAAGATGCGCAGTTATGAGTTTATCTTCTGGGGCTTGATAAACATTTACCAGATATTCTCCCTGCGTCTGAAACGGCAGACAAAACCGAAGAAAACCATCCCCATCGGCTTTCACTTCCAATCTCGTCTCTTCCCATAAGTTCACTTTCGAGAAGGCGTGAATTGAGTAAGTATGGCCCTGTTTAAAAACTGATTCAGCGATACTTATCGAGATTTCGGCTTCTTTCCCAACAGGAAGAATCTTTGGATATATGTCACAGTTAAAATTCATATTAGCTCCCAGTATTGTGTTGAATCTAAGTATATTTTTTCTACGTTGAAACATGATGCATGAAATGTGAAGTTTGAGCTTTCATAACGATTTGAAGTATGCCGGGATGATACAAGATTTTTCACTTGCTGTCAATAAATCTTTCTCGTTAGAATAGAAACAAGGACAAGATTTCCTGGCGAGTATACAGAAATATCAGGATAAGGGGGATTTCAGTTGGTTAAAATCCCCCCGGCCCCCTTTTCCAAAGGGGGAGAAACTGCAGTACAACTGAAATATAGGGCTTAACCTGATGCGTATGGGGTAAGATGTGATTTAATCTTCTCTATTTCCCCTCATACTGTTTTCTTAAAAAGTGTCCCGAAATGCAGCGCCAAAATTTTTGGGCTTATCTTCTTCTCCGCGGAGAAGACTGTTTAGAGAAAGCCTGCTGAAGTGCGCGTCCTAAGGTTGTTGACTTCCGGAACTCGAAGCATTCATCACAATATACAGGGCGTCTGCCATCTGGTGAGAATGGCACAACTATTGATTTGCCGCAACCGTCACATTCGATGCGGTATTCGCGCCTGGAGCGTTTTTGGGAACGTTGCCTCCTGGGTCGCTTCGGTTTATTAGATCTCTCCTTTTTCACAGTTGATGGAGCTTCTTCTTTGATGAAAAGATTCTCAAGCGCATCGAAATCTAAAGGAGTTTCTACTGATTCCAACTCCATAAAGCTATCATAAATCTCTTTGCGAATTTCCATCTGATTTTTCAGCACCGGTATCTTTTCATCGACAAAATCGTAGACGATAGCATCCGACTTATCTTCCGCTGGACGCATAATCCGACCAACCTGCTGTTTCACTTTGTGCGCAGACCGATACGGAGTCGCTATGAACAATCTATCCAGATGGGCAATATCTAAGCCTTCATCCGCCACTTTGGTCGCAAAAACGACGTTTAGCTCTCTGTTTCTTAGCTCATTCATCACCCTTTGTTGTTCTGACTGATTCAGTTCGCCTACCAATACGGCGGATTTTACCTCAGGAGTCTCTTGCTCAAACTCCTTATGAAGCAATTCGCAATGAGCAATGCGCTCAGATAATACCAGACAGTAGTGTCCCGCTTTCGCTTCCTCTGCAACTTTTTGGAGAATCAATCTATTTCGCCCTTCATTTTCTGTCAACACCTTGATGAGTTTGGGATAATCATCGTTGTATCGGAAAGAGAATTCCGTTGGAATCAGTTCTACATTGGGCAGTATTAATTCTCCTGACTGAGTTAAATCAACATGAGTAATTTTATGGATGGTATATCCGATAGTGTAGTACATTAACGGGTGCATACCATCACGTCGGTATGGAGTGGCAGTCAGCCCAATCCGGTAGAGAGCTGGAAAAGCGCTGACGACGCGGCTAAAGGTCTTTGCTGGTGCATGGTGCGCCTCATCTAAAACGACTAACCCAAATCTGTTTGCCAATTTGAGGTCTACTTTTCTCTCAAGGCTTTGCACCATTCCCACCGTAATTTCCCCGCCAATTTTTTGTCGATTATCTTCGATAATCCCGATTGCTGCTTTAGGAATTTGCAAGTATTCCTGAATACGGTCTACTGCTTGTTCCAGTAATTCCTTCGTATGGACTAGCCAAAGCGCAGGTTGACCGGCACGTGCGATAATTTCCAATCCTATCATTGTTTTTCCACTTCCGCAGGGCGCCTGAATAATTCCTGATTTGGCAATTATCGCTTTCTCTATGGCAGGCTTCTGATAATCGCGCGGGACAATCTTAGAATCGAAGGAAACTTCCGGCAGTGTTAAACGTTGGTCGATTAGTTGAAATGGTCTTTCAGCTTCCTTGTAAAGCTGAATCAAGGTCGGCAAAAATCCACGCGGTAAAATTAACCACTTCTGATGTGTTTTTTTATCCGTGGTGACCTGGTATAGGGTTTGATATTCAGATATATGAACAAATGGCTTGCTTAGATGCAGCATCCGCGAATACTCAGGATTGTCTAAGGTCAATTCTTTGACAATTTTTTGTTTGAGAGTATCTGGCAATGCTACATAGTTCATGGCAATAAAACTAGATACTCGAATTTCATCCATTATTTTATTTCATTCCTCATATTCTAATTTTGATACTACTGCATTGTTAAATAAGTTTCAATAGTTTTAGATAACATCTTTAGCCACGGATTAACACCGATTAAACACTGATT
>DTYX01001047.1 GCA_012961655.1 Candidatus Poribacteria bacterium | reverse complement strand
TACCTCTTCCTTTTTATTTTCCTCAGAACTCTGCTTAAGACTAATCAATTGCGACAACACAGCCCCGAACAAATTGCTACAATCGTGCTTAAAAGTCCTGAGAATCCTTTCCGACTCAGACGCGCTACTTTTTTTTTCTGATGTTGTTTCCCTTAAAGCATCAAAGAGGGCGTTTTTTAGCTTGGTTAAAGCCTCCCGGTATTCGGGGCTAAATATATCCGTTTGCTTAGGTTCGGGAAATTTCTTCAGAAGGTTCAAAAATTCATTTTTGTACACCCTAGCAACTTCGTCTTCCTTAGGTTGCCCTGAGAATAGAGCTTTAAGTTGTTTGAATACTTCCTTAGCTTCCTCAAAACCTTCAGGGGTTTTACACTTTATCAGTATTTCAAGCGCATATTCTCTCATTAATCCTGCTTCTTCACCATACCCTCGAAGAATATGACATGGCGGATTTGTCGTCTGTCCCGCAAATATGGTTTGAATCCATACCACTAAGAAATCCTTTAGGTTTGCTTCCAAGGCCTCCTGCGAGACAGCGCAGACTAGCGGGTCGTTTCCATACGTTGATTCCGCCGAAGTCACGGCATCGGGGTCACCAGAGAAAAGAATGATAGTTGGATCTACCCAGTTCTGAGCCTGGCGAAGCGACCGGTAGTCTGACACGAACCGATTGTACTCTGGGTTTGTCCCGCCGCAATGATATATTATCAGATCAAAGCCACTGCCTTGCTGCACCTTCTGGTGAAGGCTGCGGTTAGTCATGCTCCAGCCGCGATCCAGTTCTGTGACGCTGGCTTGGCTGATTGCCGCACAAATAATCTGCTTCAGTTGCTTTCTCCGCTCCGGACTCTGGAAGATAGTGATGAGTACCTCCATAATATACGCCCCTCCTTCACTCATCCCGAATCGCTGGTACTCCCAGCTTGAGTACATGAACAACATGCCATTGCCCGTTACCGTTGAAACGCGTCCAGAGATTATCAGCTTCCTGTCTTTCCAGCATCTCTGGTTCCATCGGTGCTTCCCATGCCTGAAGATTCCTTTCTCCACTCAGAACATACCATTGAGCACACCCACGAAGGGCCTCGCAGGCACCGTGAAGACTGTGTCCCTGCTTGCTGAAGCTTACCACAATATCTGCTGCCGACTTGAAGGGCTCACCGGAGTGACAGACAGCAATCAATAAATAAGGCAGGTCTGTTACTTGTCCTTGCCGTCCCGCTACTGGCCCGTCGCAGTCTATGACCACCGACCATCTTTTCTTTCTCTCACGAACTGATTGGTTCAAACGAGTTACAGCAGCCTTAACCCTCGGGATTCCAGAATCCGGGTACGGCGGACAGTACAGCGGCACTTCCGAGAACAAATTGGAAGCGTCAACCCACTTGATTTCGGCCCCGTGGCAGTCAGAGAAAATCCTGGTAATCTCACTCAGCGTGAACTTAAATTGGTTGATTAGGCATTCAGATTCTTCCACGTTCAGTTGTATCCAGGCACTCGCACTGTCAATGTAAGAACGCAGTCTATCAACCCCTGTCGTTGAGCCCACAGGCAAGAGACTCAAGATCTTGCTTGGCTGTCCTGGCAGCCTCACTATACTGTGGTTTCCCGATAGCGGAGTGTGTCAGAGCATCCATCGGGCCAGTTGGTGCTTCCTCTCTGGAATGCGCTTGAGTCAATGCGATAGAAGATTTGAGGGAAGCTCGCTGGCACAGAGACTTGACACGGTCTCGCAGCAATCGGACGATATGACTACTCAATTCATCCTCATCTGCCTGCTGACCAGATCTTCGGAGAAACAGGAACGGGCCCCGACCAGACTTAAAAGGCTCATACGCTATTATCGCGTCGGGCTTGCCAGAGTACAGGATGACCTTACTTCCAGCAGCACCAATTTTCTGCCAATGTGCGTCAAGCAACTCACTGCCCCCCCAATCCCTGTTCTCAAGACGTATGTCTAGTAGCACGAGATCATATACCACATTCGATTTCAAGCACCGCTCCCCAAAGGGATAAGCGGCCAAAATGCCATTGTACTGGTTGAACCACTCATCCGGGAAGTCAATCCCATAATTGTTGGACACGATAGTTCTATTCAAAATGCCCTGGATTGAGCCAATAGACCCTTCGGGATCATCGTCATCAATAAGTAAAATTCTTAATTTGCGCATCATGAGTATGCACCTCTGGGGAGAATAATTTTAAATCCAACAAACAACGGCCACTTTTTCGATTCATGTTGTTTTTGACCATTGTCCCAAATGTCAAGATCACCACCGCACTTTTCCATCAAAAGCTTCATTCCATATAAGCCCCACCCAGAATCGGCCTCGGGTTTCTTAATTACAGGTATTACCTTCGAAGACAGATTCTTGATGTACAGTGCAGAGCTCGAAGGCGGTTCTACCACTGCCTCAATGACGATATGTGGTGTTGGGAGATCCTTAACATCTCTATTCTTACGACGAGTTTTCGCCAAAACTTCTGCAGCTGCACCAAGAGCATTCAGCAATAGCTCCTCGACCACTCCCGTAATCAGAGGAACGTCTCCCCGTAGCAATTTAAGATGGCTGTGCCCTTTTACAGATATATCTAACCCGAACCTATCCTTCCACCAACGAGCCAGTGAGGTGAAATCGGCAGACCGAGGCAAATCATTCTGTTGAAAACACGCGGCTATCTGTGTGATTTTTTGTCGCTGTTCGTCCATACCTATACTGAGGGATTCAGCTCCGGGAAGCAGGTGTTTTACTAGAAACCACCATTTCGGATCCACTCCCGCATTATAATCTCGGCTTACCCAGCGGAGCACTGCAAGGAAAGCTTCAGTCGGTATCAAAAGCGCATCTCGCGGGACATCCTCTAGCGACTGAAATTTGGTTTCATCAGGAGATGCCTGGCGGTGTTTAACGTACCGTTGCACAGCAGACTGAAAGCGATCCAAACGCCTTGCAGTATCCTCGATTTTCGTTGCGATTGCCTTTACAGTAGTATTGTCCCCCCTCTCTGCATAAACCCGGATGGAAGATGAATCTTCTTTAAGAGGGAGAATGTAGTGAGCCAAGTTATGGAACATACCAGCACCGACATCCGCTCGGACTCCCTCATCTATCACCCGCTCAAGTATAAACCGCCCCTCGCAGAAACCGCTAACTATTCGCCCAAAATTCTGATTGACGGTATTGTCAAAAGGCAACGCCTTTTCATTAGCAGAATCCATATATACCGAGTACATAAAAATAATCGATCTCAGTTTATCGTCCACGAAAATAGGCTGACAGAACACCGACCTCAAGCCCATTATCTCGATGAGGCTCATGGCTGGAACATAAACATCGGTATCAGGGTCATTGTGTTTCCATTTCCATGCATAGAATAGTTCAAGATACGGGTTGGCTTGATACGTGGGACTAAGTTGTCCACCACTGGAAATAAGGAAATTCCTTTCCTTAGGCAGCAAGTCGAACCGAGCCCGGCTTATGTCTTCTACGTCTAAAACAGCATATCTGGTCGGATTAGATTCGAAGAAAATGCTACGAATGGCTTCTTCTGAACACTCAAAAGCAGCAAATTCTAGCTTGGGGCGACGCTTCCAAACGCATATCAGGTAAATGCCATCATCAAACTGTTCGTCAACTGTTTCGTTAGAGGCGGAAGAACAGGCGACTCGAATTAGCTTTTCGATTTGTTCTGCTTCACGAACTTTATTGCTGTAGATGGAAATAAACTTTTTATCCTCTGAAGGGCATTCACATACGTGCAGCCATTGAAATCCTGGCCAGGTTCCTTCTGGCTTAGCCAGCATCGTTGCATGCAGAATCCCTTCATAATTCGTATGTTTTTCCCATTTTAACGGTATTGGATTACACTGCTTTCTTTTTGCATCTATATTTTCAAGCGCCAGATTTGTAAGCTTCCGCTGCACTTCAAAAGTTGAGAATTGTTCAAATTCGTCCTTCAGATAGCGATAGTCCTGAGCAAATTCAGATCGATTCCATTTATACTTCTGCGGTTCCCCATTTTTCACTTCAAGGAAAACTGGCTCTTCTTCCATAACAGGTTCATCTCTTCTGAAAAGCCAAATGCTAATAGCAACGAGGATAGACTTGACATCTGTTAAAATATTACGTATCTCGCCTAACTTGTCTTTAAGAAGATTTTTCGCGTTGTTTCTTATTATCTCAATTTCTTTCTCATCCACCCAAATGTACGAATACATAATCTGTATAAAAATATCCAGGAAATTTTCAATACTATCGAAGAATTTATCGTGTTTTTTGCTCCCTACAAGATAATCAGCTACAATACTGACAAGTTCTGTTTCTAATTCACTACAAATCTTTTTCAACTCATGTCGTCGTTTTCTCCCCTTTTGCCCTAAATTTGTAGTCTTTGAAACCTCCCGAATCTGCCAGAGCATTTTACTCAGAGGCTCAAAAGCTTCATACACATCTGCTATACGCCTCTTTAGCTCTTCCAAGATGCTTCTTCTCTCAGCGAAGCAATTAATTCGAAGAAACCCCAGCTTATGAAGCTCGTGTTCTCCCGTCTTATAAATGAGAGGAACGACTAAATCTTCAACTTGCTTGAAGCTTCGAGCAAAGGATTCTTTCGCGTTTCGCGTTTGCCTCAATCCTTCCTTCTCATTGTATTCTTGGTTATACTTTCCATGCTCTATTGGCAAGAATTCTCCTTGGGTCTCCTTCTCAACATTCCACGAGATTGGAGTGCTGCCTATCTTATCGAAATCCTCAGACTGGCGCTTGAACGTCCATACTCCCCGATTTCTGTCCCAGCCTAGGCCATTTAGGTACGACTCCCAAACACGCTGTTCCTTGGGGCGCCACACAGAACT
>DTYX01001046.1 GCA_012961655.1 Candidatus Poribacteria bacterium | reverse complement strand
TTCCAATCTTAGATTTTAATTTGGTAACGGCAAAATCGGTTTTTCTGACGTGTGGGCAGAAGAGCAAACCGGAGTAAGTGTTTTCGCCATTAGGAGTAAGCAGAGTATTCTCATCAATATCAAATCTCGCTTGAATTTCCTCAAACAACTTCTGAAGAGTTTCAAATTTCTGTGCAGAGGGAACTTTATTACAGATGCGAAAGTTTAGTTCCGGACGATCAAATGTAATAGGGGTAATAATAGCGCCTTCTCTTTCTTTTTCATCAATCTCCAACTCTGCGCAAACATCCGTTAGAACGGAAATAGAAGCAGTTCCGGTAAGGGCATAAAAGGGAGGTGGCATACCCCGAAATTTACAAAATTTGCGAATGGTTCGTGCCAAAGTCAGGTAAGACGTGCGAAAATCATGACCCCATTCGGAAACACAGTGCGCCTCGTCAATAACAGCATATCCAATTGGCTTTTCGGATGCAAGCACTTCGATGTCGAGACGAAACTTCTTTATCTGCAACCGCTCCGGCGAAACAAAGACAATCTGAAATTCCCCGCGCCGCATTCGCTTGACGACGTAATCCTTCTCTTTTGCATCCAAATCGGAACTAATGAATGCTGAGCAGTCTATCCCGATTTTCTTCAAGTTGGTGTCTTGGTCAATCATCAACGAACGAAGCGGTTCAATCACGAGGGTCATACACGGTTGAAGCAAGGTGACAAGCTGATAGCAGAGCGATTTTCCCGCACCGGTCGGCAAAAGCCCGATGGTATTTTTTCGGGACAGCGCCCGTCGGATAATGCTAATTTGACCTTCTCTGAAACGTTTCTTCCGGAAAAGGTTTTGCAGAAAATACGTGAGCGACGCTTCCTGTTCACCGGTTGAAATGGCATAAGTAATCGGTGGAGCCGTAGCCACCGTGCGCTTCGGGGTCAGAGAATAGCCTGAACGGATCAATACACAAGTGCCTTCCGGGCAAAGGGAACGTTGAACCTCATTCAGTTGCTCGAATCCGAACCGCCGGAGCATAGAAATATCCAAAACAATATCATACTTTGGGTCGGCTTTGCCTCCGATTTCGCCGATGGTTGAAACATGGACGTTTTTACTTCGGATTTGCCACTCTACAGGGCGGTTAAACTCTTCCGTATTCAGAACAGACAGGTTAACCTTCGGGAAGGACTCTTTCTTGCCCAATAGTACATAAAGGTTGCGTAAAAGTTGAAAAAGGTCATCAAAAGCCAATGCGGTACATGCCACATCCTGTTCAAAAACGGCAACGTTCCATGCAGACTGTCTCAAGGAAATCGCACCTTCTTGTAGCAATCTGACAATGACGTTCTGCAATCGTGCTATGGCAAAGGGAGTAAGCGCAACGTGTAGCGCTGCTAATCCTACATCGGATTCCCAAAGCGGTCTCGTATAGTTTTCTTTGGTGATTCCCAAGAATTCATCTTGACTTAAAGATTGCCAAAATTCTGAAAGAACCGCAGGATGATTTTGTATTTCGGAGGTCTTGATTCGTTTCAATTGCCAATCTGCGTTCCGCAAATCATCATCGCGTAAATTGTCTTTTTCAGCTTGCGAAAGTTCTTGGTGTTGCTTTCCATCTACTTCTAAAATCCATCTGCACCCAGAATATGTCTCAAGTGCAAAATCTACACGTTGACGAAAGAAATTCCTTTCATCACCGGCAACTAGCCCATTCTGAAATTCTCTCTCTGGTAAAACCAGTTGACGCATATAATCGGGAAATTGATGGTAGAGCCATTGTGCTTGTTCAGAACCTGAAAAATCCTGCATCGGTCTTGCAAGATTTCGCCAACGCGGTTCTATTACACATAAAGCTTTTAAGAGTAATTCCTTATGACAGTCAGAAATGGAAAAACGAAACTCAGTTTCATTTTTCTCTTCTTGCGTTTCCAGATATTGACCAAAAACACGAATGAGTTCCTGTTCTACATATAAAGAGCAGAATGTCGGAAATCCGCGACAAATCTGGTTTGAGAGAATTGCCAGGATTTGTTGTTGTTCTTCATCGGGTTGAGTGAATTCTTTGGAGGATATTTCTCGAATTCCGAAATTACATAAAGATCCGAGAAGCTTTTTCTCTGGATCACTTTTGAAAGACGAGTAAACTGTGGAACAGACATACCCGGAGGATAACATAGTTGTTTCCACCGTCTTCACTCCATTAAGGTAGATCTGATTTGCTCACTGCCTTAACTGTTTCGAAAGAAGATGAAACGCCTAACGGTCTGGGCATAAGCTGAAAAAACAGCAGGCGATAAAGCTTGTAATTTGGTAAAGACTTGAATCCGAACCCGCTTTAGAAACTAGAAACTCAAAACTCGATGGGATTCCGAGGGGTAACTTTTCGGCGCGGAGAGCCCGTTGCTGGCGACTTGGCCAGCTCTTAGTATGACCCA
>DTYX01001045.1 GCA_012961655.1 Candidatus Poribacteria bacterium | reverse complement strand
TACTGTAAGGAACTTAAACAAAAAAGCAAGCAAAATCATCACGGATTCAGCTAAAAATCTCGAGGGTGATGCAAAAGAGCGGCTAAGAACTAATACTCCCACTGCATCCGGCCACACTTTACCATGAACTTGAAGCGAGTGCAAGAAACTTGAGTTTTTTGTCATCTACGGGGATAAGACGGCAGATCACTTTAAAGAGTCCTAAGGGATTGCTTGCACTCCCTTAGGGTTTTTGTCCGTAAGTGTTTTCCTTAACTTGCTCTTCGTAAATTCTTTTAAATTCATCCCAGCATTTTACTTAGTTTCATAGCTTTGCCAGCTTCAACATATCAGTTTCGGCAAGCCTCGGTAAAGCAGGGACATTTTGTCCAGCGAGACAAGGTGAGGCTTAACGAAGTGCAAATTCAGGGGATGGAGAACGTTGGATCTTGGAAAGTTGATGGGATGAAAATCGGGTGGAATGGATTTTAAGCGAAGGAGGAAGTAGGGTCCAGATTATGCTGTTTCAGAGCCACCATACAGGATATCCTTAAGGAGATCGAAAGGCTCCAAAAGGTTCGTTCTTCGTATAGAGAAAAAGGACAGGAAAACACTCCCTGCCCTTTTATTGATTTCTAGGTCACCCATTCATATCCTTCTGCACTCGGCTTAGTAGTTACCTCTACATAACCCGATAAATGTCAATCGGTACAACTCTTGGACCAACGCGGTATGTCACTTACCTTTCTTCTATGGTAAATTTACAATAATCTTCCGCTGCCTTTATTGTTTCATCATATTACCCTGTAGTGCGGGATTAGTATCACCCTTTAGCTTTAGGGGGTTCCCCCACAATGAGAACAAAGCACCACGGCCCAGTAACCCAAATTTGGCCAACGTTCCCCAAGCCAGACCCAGATAACCCGATGAACAACGAGAAATTATTTTACCTTGCAGCTGTTCTGCCTCATTTTATAAAATTGATCCCCTTTTCCTATCAATCCTTTTGGCTCAATTACAACCTTTTCCTCCGGATCTGCCACTGTATAACCTATCTCATAGGCATCCACATTATGCTTTCTAGCGATCTGTTTTACGCTTTCTATCTCATTATTTGGAACGATTACGCAGAAGCCAATACCCATATTGAATACCTTGTACATTTCTTCGTCGCTAACATTGCCAAACTTCTGTATCAAACTGAATATAGGTTGAGGTTCTGGGAAATCACTTATAATATAACCTATTTTAGTCTTCTTAACTCGCTTCAAGTTCAGGAATCCATCACTGGTTATATTTATTAAAGCTTTCACCCTTACGCCCGATTTTATTACCTCCATAATCTCTGGGACGTAGATATGAGTCGGCTCGAGCAATTCTTCTCCAATTGTTCTACCCAGCTCATCAAAATATTTACCAATACTAACCCCTGCATCGTTGAAAAAAATTTTACGAGCTAAAGTTAAACCATTGCTGTGAATTCCACTGCTCCTAAATCCTATTATAACATCGCCTTCGGTAATGTTTTGGCCTATAATTATTTGATTGAGAGGAACCAAACCAACCGTCAGACCTGCCAAATCAAAGCCTACACTTCCTACTGCCCCTTTTATCATCTCCCTTATTTGTGCTGTCTCACCGCCGGGGATTGTTATCCTTGCTATCTTAGCACCTTGATACAATCCCTTTGCAATCTCTTCCATTAAGTGGTTATCAATTTTTTCAACAGCAAGATAATCAAGCATGCATATGGGCTCTGCACCTACGCAAATAATGTCGTTAACGTTCATTGCTACACAATCTATTCCTATAGTATCATATTTGTTCATCATTTGAGCAATCATAATCTTAGTGCCTACTCCATCAGTAGATAAGGCAAGACCTACTGAACCACCAATATCGATCACATTAGCAAAATACTTTCTGTTTAGTAATGGCACGCCTATATTGTTTCTAAAACTAAAGCTTTTCTGTATCCATTTGAAGAATAATCGTAAAGCTTTTTCTTCTTTTTCTGTATCTACGCCAGCTTGAGTATACGTAGAATGTATTGTCGGTTTTATTTTGGTCATGTTATTTTTACCTTATAGGGCTTCTCAAAAATCATTTTGAAGGGATCCAACAGTTTCTTGCTTAGGAAATTGTTACAGGCATACCGACTACCTGGGTAAGTCCGCCTTCCTCTTCCTCGGCTGTAATCTCGATCCACAAAGACTCTGAGGATATTTTTAGCGCTTGCAATTTCCATCTAACATCTT
>DTYX01001044.1 GCA_012961655.1 Candidatus Poribacteria bacterium | reverse complement strand
TATCTTGTAGCGTCATCCCTCTGTGGTGACATCTTTTCGTATCTTACCTTTAAGGAATCGACACTAGCAACTTAGGTTATAATAACAAAAATAAATCATCAAGGAGCTGAAGCAATTATGATTATAGACTCTCACATTCATTACTCGCCCTCGAAAGATTTCCTGAAGAACCTGTTCGCCGAGTGTGACAGGCTGAAGATTGATAAGGTGTGTCTTATCGGCAAACGGGATGAGTTGGTGTCAGCCATTGCTTTTGCGTCGGATAGAGTTATTCCGTTGGAACGCATCAGGTTGGGATATGACAGCGAACAGATAGTCGAGGAAGCAAAAAATAGCGGTATGATGGGCTTGAAGATTATCAATCCGGCATACAATTACGATGACGAGCGCGCTTTCCCAATGTATGAAAAAGCGGCGGAATTGGAGATGCCGATACTTTTTCATTTGGGCATCGTCGCCCGCAAAGATGACGCGCCGGATATACGCGACCACCACTCCAATCGGATGCGGCCGATTTATCTCGATTACATCGCCCGGAACTTTCCGAAATTAAAAATCATCGGCGCGCATCTGGGTAATCCTTGGTATGAGGAGGCAAGCATGACCGGACGCTGGAACAGCAACGTTTGGTATGACTTGTCCGGCTCGACCCTGAAAAAGAAATCGCCTCAATTCATCCGCAGTCTGCTCTGGTGGGACAAGCCAAACCATCCGTATCAAGGACATGACGGCAAACATCCGTATGATAAGATTGTATTCGGCACAGATGTGGCGGTTGAATGGATGGAAGACGTGATGAACGACTACAAGCGATTGATGGATGAGCTTGAAATTCCCGAAGAATACAGGCGAAAAATCTTTGGACATACGGCTGCTGAGATATTTGGGATTTCGGTCAATTAACGGAAAAGATTATTCCCAATTAAATCAGAACCATAATTTCGATTATTCAGCTAATTTCCGAAGAAAGGATTCAACATCTGATTTGTATTTTATTCTCAATTCTATGGCTTTCCCAAGGACAATTCCCAATTTTTCAGGGTCTATCTCATACGAATAAGCGTGTCGAAACCAATGTCGAAAACCTCTCAGTTCATCTAACAGTGGGAGAGTTTCAAGCGAAAAAAGAGCAGGGCGGATTTCTGGGATTTCCTCGGTCATTCGCCGCAATAGTCGTCGTATATGCCAATTTTTCCTCTCTTCAATACGATTTTCAAATTCATCCGCTACAAGTTCCATTAAATCTTCAAAAGCGCAATAAAGGTTATGAAGTTGATAAGCGAGACTTTCCATCCTTTCTACATTCGCATCGTAATTCTCGCTTCTTTGCTGAATCTTTTCATACACTTGCTCGATTATTGCTATCTGTCTGTTTATATCAGTTTTTAGAATATTAAATCTTGCTTTTTCCATAATAGACCCTGTTCTTCCACTTTTCTTCTTAATCCTTCGTCCATTTTCTCTATCTGGTAGAGGTCTACATTACGCTCCAGTCGTCGGGACATCTCAGCCATCAAGCTAAAAAAATGCTGGTTGCTGAGATTAAAGATAGCGATATCCACATCGGATTCAGAGTGAAATTTTCCCTTTTTCACCGTGGAGCCAAAGATGTAAGCCTCAGAGAAACCGTACTTCAGCGTTATTGCTGATAGTATTTCGGTTACAGCCGCAAGAACTTGTTTCCTGGTCTTTTCATTCTCGGCTCTTTGGGCTTTGATAATTTTATCCACCAAAGTATAAGGCATAGGGATATTTTCACCAACTTTTTCTTTTGGTCAGATACCATGCACGCATCACGTTTCACGCATTATTTACTTACATATTTTAAGACAATCCCCAAATCGCCAGCGATCCAGCCGGTTTTATCATCTTTAAAATCGATTGAATTGAGATTGTACTTTGTCGGGCTAAACTGTTTGCGCCATCTCTTGCCGCCGTTTTCAGTGTACAGGATGGTCCCTTCGCCGCCGACAATCCAACCGCGATTTTTGTTGACGAAGAAGACATCTTTGAGGAAATTGTCGACGTGGCTTTTTTGTTGCACCCAGCTATTTCCGCCATCAACAGTATGCAGAATCAAACCACCGATTCCGACTACCCAGCCTTCATATCGGTCGACGAAATGGGCGCCGGTGAGCCATTCATCCGTAACTGACTGGTCATACCATTCTTTGCCGCCATCGACCGTGTGAAGGATAGTGCCACCGTCGCCGACTATCCAACCGGTTTCTCTATCGACGAAGTGGACATTGTACAGGTCTCTTTCTGTGCCGCTGTTTTGCGGAGTCCATTCTAAGCCGCCATTTTCGGTATAAAGGATTTCACCGGCGTTTCCGACAACCCATCCATGTCGGTTGTCGACAAAGAACACTCCCAAAAGCATATTTTTCGTACCGCTCTTCTGTCGCTCCCAGGTTACGCCGCCGTCTTTGGTATGAGCGATAACTCCCCATTCAGCCACTGCCCATCCCAGTCTATCTTTTGGAAAATAGACTGAGCTAAAACACTCCATCGTTGGGCTTTTTCGCTCTTTCCAGGTTTTGCCGCCGTCGCTGGTGTAAAGTATTTCACCGCGGTCGCCCACTGCAAATCCGACATTATTATAGATAATATGCACCCCCGAGAGTAAAAAGCTTTGAACCGACTGTTTCTCCCAGGTCTTGCCGCCGTTTGCCGTATGATAGATAGAGCCGAACTCGCCGACGGCCCAACCGATATCGTTATCGACAAAATGAATCCCCAACAAAACGACATCGCCGCCTGGTTGTTCAATCGGACAGCCAGCTTGATGTTTCCAGGTTTTGCCGCCATCATCGGTAAAAAGAATCGTCCCCATATCGCCTGCAATCCAGCCATGTTGTTTATCGGTGAAGTGAATGTCGTACAACATAAAGGTGTGAAGTGGTTCCTCTCCCATCCGACGCTCCTGCCCATATTCCTTTTCGTGGCGTTCGTTAGAGCCTTTCGTCACCAATTCCCAGTTGGCGCCGCCATCAGTGGTGCGAAAAATAGTGCGCTTGTCTCCGATAATCCAACCCGTTTTTTCGTCGCTGAAAAGAACCTCTGTCAATTCTAATTTGAGGCCGAGATATTGACTATCCCAATTCTGACCGCCGTCAACTGTGTGGAATAGATATCCCTCATAACTGACAATCCAACCCTCGTTTGGGTTGATGAAGTACAAGCCCCGCAATGATTTATTGCCAATAGTTGCGTTTTCCCTTTTTGCCCAATGTGCGCCGCTATCCACAGTATGTAAAATGGTACCCCAATCCCCTACCGCCCAGCCTTCCGTAACTGAGAGAAATTGGAAATCGAAGAGATTATTCGGAGTATTGCTCTTTTGGCGAATCCAGTTTTCGCCGCCATCGTTGGTGTGCAAAATCACCCCATTTTCACCGACAATCCAACCGGTATTGGCGTCGATAAAATATACCTTCCTGAGTGGATAGTATGTGCCGCTTTTTTGCGGCGTCCAGGTTTTTCCACCATCTTCGGTATGCGCTACAGCGCTATCGACTTCCTCGTCAAAAGTAGAGCCTTCGTTGTTGCCCACCGCCCAGCCGATATTAGCATCTATAAAAAAGACATCATAAAATCGCGCTTTCCAATCTGCGTTGCGAGCGATTTTCCAGTAGCCACCGCCACTTTTATCTCCACAGCCAATAATGAAGAAAGTAAAGATGATTGATACTACAAGCAGTTTACGCATGTTTGTCACCTCTGATTATCAGTAATTTATCCTCATAACAATCCCACTATCCTGTAAGCTTCCAAGGTGATAATCAAAACGGTTCTCATAATGGAACTCCTTTCACCTGTCATCGGTATTGTTAAAAATTAGCGTGTGGCAATAGTTACCTTTTTACCTTCACATCTACCTTATAAGCGCGCAAGCGTTACTCTTCAAAAAAGCGACAGTTGTCGAGGCGCCTCTTTTTTTACCGATTTAACCTCTCCAGGTTTCATTAAGTTCATACCTCCAGCTACCTGGTGGGCGAGGCGTGTCGGTTGCGGCAAGCGATAATTTCGACAGCATTTGAGGGTGTACTGAATGGCAGATTGCAGACTAATCTTATGACCAACGGAAATGTAGACGAAGTTCACATTCTTTCTGGTGCGGACGGCAGCGCCGATGATATCATCTTTATCGTACAAGTAAGCGTAGGAACCCGCTTCCATGCCGGGTTGTCTATGTCGTCCGTAAAGACGGGATTTGGCGCAACCGATTGTGGGTTTGTCCAAAATCAGACCGAGATGCGACGCTATGCCGAAACGACGGGGGTGGGCGATGCCTTGACCGTCTGCGATAATTAGGTCAGGTTCGGTGGATAATTGTTCAAAGGCGGCGATAATTGACGGGCTTTCTCGGAAGGAGAGCAAGCCGGGAATGTATGGAAATTCTATGCTCTGCTCGACGCGAATCTGGTCGATGAGTTCTAATTGGGGATAGCTTAATATTACGACCGCGGCTTTGGCAATCTCACCTTTGTCGCGGTCTTTTTTTATTCCAATATCCACACCTGCTACAGTGCGAATCTCATCAAAAGCGTCTTCCATAATTACCTGCTGTCGCAGTTGTTGTTGAATTTTACGCGCTTCAGCGGGTGTTACACGCCACGGATGAAGTTGTTTAACGCGCATGGATTTTTCCTTTCATTGCTGCTATGTAAAATATATTTTGATAATCATCACTTATTTTACCAGGCTAAAGCGAACCCCTTTTCTATCAATCGCCTCTTCTCTTGCTTCGGCGTCAACAAGTTCCTTATTTTGAACATAGTAGTCTAATGCTTCTCGCACGGCTTCCAAAGGTAATTCATAATTTTCCGCCGCTTCTTCAGGAGTGTAGCATTCAGTCCTGATAGTGGCGACAAGATTCCATACATTCATATTTCGTCCTTTAATCCATAATTGCTTCTTCCACCTGTGGGGGCGAGGCTCTAAATAGCGATAATTATTTTGACTCATTTTACTTCACGTCCCTATAATATATTCAGCATTACTCTTTACGTTTTACGCATTACGCACCTTATCAACGTTGAATCGCCAATTTTCCGCTTGAGCGAACCTCCTCATCCTGACGTTTAGCGGTGATGACATAATAATAAATGCCATTGGCAACTTGATTATCGCGCAGATTTTTACCATTCCACTCGAATCGTCGGGAAGCAGTCGTGTCAGCGGTAGAATAGACTAATTCGCCGTTTATGGTAAACACTTCGAGTTTGACCTCATCGGGTATCTGCAATTCAGGAATAAGGTAGGTGAAAAAAATCTTCTGGTCGCCAAATCTGGCTGGATTTGGATAACTGTAGACCTCTTCTAGTCTCAGAAGACCGGGAGCGGAGATATCTGAGTTAACTGTCAAAATATAGGAATCCACACTGCTATAGCCGAAAAGCGATTCTACCGCAATAAATAGTGTTTCCGTGCGAGTTGGTCTGTAAATCATAGTTCTCCCGGGGGCTTTTTTTGCCTCTGAGCGCATCAGTGTCTCCGAACGAGAATTGAGGATTCTCATGACGTAGTTAGCGCTATCGGGAATACTTTGAAGGGTAATAATAACGGGAACGCCTTTTTTTGCTTCGAACTCGTAAAAATCTACCTTGTCGGACTCGTCGTAGATGAAAGATTCGTAGGGCATGCCGTATACCAACGGGCCAAAGGCGGACAGAAGGTCATTGTTGGGTTCATAAGTATCGCCGAAAGACACCGTGATGGGCATGTACAAACCCTCAAATCCGATGTTGGTAATGGAAATACCAGAGACGCTGCCGTCGTTGGCATTGCTGTTGGGATTGGTGCCTGGCGTGAAACTGGTCTGATTATCGTCGGCTGAATACGCCGCGCCTTTGGTGATATTTTCCGTATCTAAATGATTGGGGTCAGTTGCATCCTCTAACCACATACGATTTGAGGCATCAGTAGTACCGCGTGGTCTGTTTTCATCTATATGCCAGATGAGAATGCCGGATTCCGGCAGATAGGTGTCATATAGCCCACCTGAATTTTTGTTGCGGTTTTCTATCAGGAAAAATTCTTTGCCGTTTTTGCCCGGTATATCGATTTTGTATAGTTTGTTGTCCGCCGGAGGCAGTTCGAAACTATGGATTTGCAGGTCTGACACATTCATCTTTATCTCGACAGGTTCAATCCATCCGCATCTGCCGTTTTCCGGTTTAGCGTCAAAATCCCATTTGAGGTAACCGCAGATGTGACTTGGAGACAATCCATTTCGGTCTTTGCCTTGATATGGTCCAAACATCCCCATCAAACCCCATCTCTGGTCAAACGATTCGATAAACTGATTTGCGCCATACAAATCAGGCGCGCCGAGGTCATGGAAAAATTCGTGGAAAAAAATCCCCAAATGCGGTTTTTCAAAACTTGGTTCCTCAGCAGCCATGACAACGGTGTCTATTCTCACGCCATCGTAAACGCCGCCGACAGACGACACCAGAATAGACCAGATATCATCGGATACTCCAGAGGAAGCTTCATCATCTCCCGCATGTACGACAAATACATGGTCGACAACGCCATCGCCATCTCTGTCATACTGCGCAAAATTTATATCTGAATCAGCCGCGTTGCATGCTTCCTCAACTAATTCCCTGTATCTCTCTACCAGATACATTCCATGTCCGTAATAGCTCATTTCATTTTTGGCGCGATACCAGTTGTTCCCTTGGGGCATGGCGCTGCCTGCCGGACCGGGCTGAATATCCATCTGACCGTAGGAGACCTCATGGTAATATGACTTCAGAGAAACTTCATCCGGGGCGAAAAAGTAGCTATTTATCTCTTTGCCGCTTCTACGACCGGGTTGGTCGGGAAAGTCAATCTTTAGCACCAGGACATATTCAACGCCATCCGGCTGAACAACACAACTTTTCCGGGCGGTGTCCATCCCCAAATACGGCGCCAGATTAACTGAGGGCTTTAAAGTCCATTCGCCTGTTACGGGATTACGGTTGAAGAATCTATCAGGGTGCGGCGGCGCTGCGGAAGTATTTAACGCTGCACTCAATAACAGAATACAAAGTAGTATCGAAGATTGAACGTTCATAATGCAAATCTGAATATCGTAATGATGAACAATGTTTTATATTGCTATCCGCGGTACCAACAGTTACCACGAACGTAAAATTATAGCATAAAGCAGCATACATTGCAAGGCAATCTGACCTTGACAAAATCCATTCCAAAAGGTATCTTATTACAGAAAATTCAGAACATCTGGAAGTGAAGACAATATGTCGTGTAGCCGAATTCGCCAGAATTCGGGTCCAGATGCTTTCGATAGATTTACCCTTTACTTTCGTAGCGGTGATGGCTGGTATGGGGCTTCCGAAAATTTGGGGCAGCCGGGTTGGAGTAGGCTCAAATTTCACAAAGCCGCTTTTCGCCCCGAAGGTCATCCTAGTGGTTGGAATGCAATCACTGGCATCAGATTGTCCGCTTGGGCAGCGGCTCCGGTGAATTCCGCCATAGCAGTAGACCGGTTAGTTGCTTTGCAAAGTGATATTGCTATCATCCTTTCGACAAACTTGGGAGGAACCAATCCTGGCGAACCTAAAGCATCGCGAGGGGCGGCAATGGTGGTAGCAAAAATCATGGAGGGAATTGGTCTGGACACGGACGCGCTTGAGGACACAGGAGCCGATACAGGTTATCCAGCGCTTTACCTCAGTGATACAGGAGCATTTCTGAGCCACATTGTTCTGGCTGATGATTTAGCTGGCAAACGGTGTTTGTTGGCGGCGGTGCTGGGTTATCTTGTGCCTGACTTTGGCGGAATATTGCGGAACACGCCATATCTAATTCGGGGGCAGTTGGCTATCTGAGCGATTTTGCGTCAGTCGAACAATTTATTAAAAAGGCAAACCAATCTGAGGCATTAACTGCTCTAACTGAGGCTGTAGATTTGCGGAAGCAAGCTCGAATGTGCTATTCTGCTCAGGAATTTGTCACTGCGTATGCCGCTCATGAAGCCTTGAGCAACGCTTATCTACTATCACAGCCGAGTCCAAAAATCGAAGGTAGAGCAGTTTGGAATCACTCAGGCACTGGCATCTATACAGCAAAACTTTCGATAAATATGGCGACCAAATCGCTCAATGCGTTAAGGCGGCGCACCGTAACGGATTAGAAGTTCACGTTTGGAAAGTCAATTGGAACTTGAGCCATGCGCCTGAAGATTTCATCCAAAAGATGCGGAAAGCTGGCAGAACACAGGTTTCGCCGACCGGAGAACCGATTGATTGGCTATGTCCCTCTCATCCTGACAACTTTCGACTTGAACTTGACAGCCTGTTGGAAATAGTGCGCAAATACGAGGTAGATGGGCTGCATCTCGACTACATTCGCTATCCGAGTTCGGAAGGATGCTACTGCGACGGATGCCGAGAACGGTTCAGCCGCGATACGGGAAAAGCTGTGAAAAACTGGCCATCAGACGTGATAACAGGCACGCGGCGGGAAGAATATCTGAATTGGCGTTGTGAACAGATTACACGATTGGTTCGGGCGGTTCATGAACAAGCGCGGAAATTGCGGAAAGGATTGAAACTTTCAGCCGCAGTTTTCTCAAATTACCCAGCTTGCCGTGAGCAGGTGGGGCAGGATTGACTCGCTTGGGTTCAGGCTGGCTACATCGATTTTCTCTGCCCAATGAATTATACAGAGAATCCTCACCGATTCTCCCGTCTTGTAGCGCGGCAACTGAATCTTACGAAAAACCGCATTCCAATTTATCCAGGAATTGGGGCGACTGCTTCTAAGTCATCGCTCACTCCCGACCAGGTAGTTGGGCAGATTGCCATAGCACGACAAGCGGGAGCGCATGGATTCACAATTTTTGACTACGGTTCCGTAACTGCCGCTTCGATTATTTCCGCTGTGGGAAAAAGCGCGGGGAAAACGCCGGCGATTACCCCACATCGATATAGCCGCTGATTTTCAGACAACGCTGATTTAGTAACATCAATAATCAGCGTCTCTAATAGTAAAAAACGAGGTAATTATGAAAAAAACATTAACAAAAGAACGAATCGACCAATTAGTGCCTGATTTAGAGACAAACTTCATCGAACAAAAAGAAGGCATTAGTCAATTCATAAAAGAACAACGGGAGTCGTTGGAATCACTTATTAAAAACCCACGCGTCGGGGGGTTTGAAATTTGCCGATATAACACGGCGATTTTCGATGTCGTAGTGAAAAAAATTTATGAAATAGCCATAGCGAAGGTTGGGATTGAGCCCAATATTGCCATCTTTGCGTCGGGAGGATATGGACGGCGAGAACTTTGTTATTTGTCGGACATCGACCTGTGTTATACTTCTGACGTGGATTTGGAAGAGGGTTATGATGAAGACACGCTAAGATTTATCCGCGTCTTTTATAATTTCATCGACGCTTTCCGGGTATTGAGGGATATTGTGCCGAGGTTTAGTTTCATATATCGTCCGTATTGCGATGCGCCAGAATGGAATCATCAAGATTTGACCGCTCTACTCGATGGGAGATTTTTAGTTGGCAATCGAGATTTAATGGATGGTTTGAGAGAGACGATTAAATCGGAAATGGCCTGCCCTCGAGCCCTTCACTGCGTTCGAGGGCAGGCTTCGCGAAGGGACGATATCTCCGTAATTTTTCAGTTGCTCGCTTCAAGGGATGAGCACTTCAAGAAAACAGGCGACACCATCTACATGAATCAACCGGACATCAAATCGGGGCGCGGTGGACTGAGAGATATTCAGTTTGCCCTCTGGATAAAAGGGATAAAAGATTTTGTGCCGATTACAACCCTGTATGAAGAGAAAATGGCAGATGCTCTGGATTTTATCCTGAAGGTGAGAAATTTATTGCATTTCACCGCGGCAAAATTCACCGATGTCCTATCCTACAATCCTGAAAATCAGGACTACACACAGTTGAGAATCGCCGAATTAATGGGATATGAAGGCGCGGGCGAACAAAAAGTGTATGCCTTGATGTCGGATTATTATGGATATGCTAAAAAACTTCACCTGGAAGCGGAATTAATTATCGGCAAGACCATAGAAACGGGAATAAAAATTAGCAATCACCTTGCCGTTAAGGAATCCAAAATTTATTGTATCGACGGTAAATTTGAGCAACTCACCGAAGATGAGTTGTTCGCTATCTTTGAATATTTCCAGCAATACGATTTTGAAATAGACGCCAACTTGGGAGCTTATCTCGCATCCCTGAAGTCTGCTGACTTCAGCTACCAGCGATTTAACGTCGGAGTAGGGGCAGATGTACAGGCAGGTTCCAAACCTGCCCCCACTGCCCTTACAAAGAGATTTATAAACCTATTCTCACTGGGCGGTCGCGTCTCAAAAGCCATCAGAAGAATGCACCGATTGGGAATTATCGAGCATCTCCTGCCGGAGTTTGAGCGGTCGATAAGAATTCGTTCCGAGCGTCCGACAGACCCATACACCGTCGGCAAGCATTCAATGGAAGCCGTTGCAAATCTAGATGATATTCGTAACGCTGAAGAGCAGGGAGAGCTAGTTAAGTCGTCGAAAGCTTTCAGCGCCAGTCCCAACAGGATTGAGGAAGCTGAAGAACCATCTGAATCTGAGATTAAACTACTTCATGATATCTATCTTCAGATAGCCGACCCGAGTGCATTATATTTCGCGTTATTGATGCATGATTTTGACAAACCTGGTAAAGACCATGCGATAACAGGGGCGCGGAAGATTAGGGAAATTGCCAGTTCGTTGGGCTTTAACATAGTACAAATTGAGGAAATCGAATTTCTTCTCAAAGAACATTTAACGATGATAAATATCGCTCGCTATCATCCGTTAAATGACGCCATCATTGAGCAATTCCAAAAATCGGTCGGTTCTGTGGACAGGTTGAATAAACTGTATCTTTTGACCTACTGTGATTCCAAAGCAAACGGCCGGCATAACTTCTCCGCGGTTGACAAAGACAATCTGCGTCGTTTGTATGAACTTACGCATGAGCGGTTTTTAGGAAAGGACGATAGAGCGCTCTACGCCGCCATATCACCTGAACGAATAAATCAATTTCTGAGTCGGATGCCGGTCACCTATCGCATGTCACACGGAAATATTGATGAGATTATCTTTCATCTCAAACTCGTCGAAACAGTTGAAAAGCGAAAAGATAGTTTGTCACCTTCCGAGGTCTCTCCTGTTATCGTCGAATTTGTCGATAAGACGGGATTTACTGAACTACACTTCTGTTGCCCCGACAGAGTCGGGCTCATCAATCAAATCACCGGCGCTTTCTATGCTTATGATATTGATGTGAGGGAAGCGAGCATTTACACCAAGGAGGATACTAGTATCGCTTTAGATACCTTCAAACTGGTCTACAAACCTAGAGCGCTTAGGGAAATTCAGCCCTCTCCTCTGAGCGAAGAGTTGAAGAGGGAAATCAAACGGGTAATTACCGAACTGATGAACGGCAACACATCTCTGGATGCGATCTTCGCACATCGTGGTGTAAAAGCGCCAGATGGCATCCGAATTTTTAACATCAGTGTTGAGAAGGCGAAAGAGACATACTCTGAAATAGTCGTTGAAGCCTCGGATAGAGATGGCTTCTTGTATCTGTTCAGTGGAATTCTGGCGGATTTAGGGCTGAATATTGAAATGAGTAAATGTTCTACCTTAGGCGGCACTGTGACAAATCGATTCTACGTGACGCCCATTGAGTGTCCGAAGAGAATTGAAGCGGAAATTATAGAACGTCTAAGGACGCAACCCCCACAGAGAGTGAGAATATGAGATTATCTCACCCCCTAATAAATAGGCTTGAGATGTGGTCTCGTTTGCAAAGAGAGGTGATGACAGCAATTTTTTTGCAACCTTTTGCGACGAAAAGTTGTCATTATCGTGACAGCAAATTATTAGGGCGTGTTGAGCATGGAACTGAACTGTGACATACACCGTTTGAGCATCGGGCGCAAGTTCACCCTGTCCGCCGGGTTGCCGTTTTTTCATCGATACATCGCCAATTTCGACGCTGTCAGTATGGGTCAACGTTACCTCAACAGTAGTTTCGTTGAAGTCTGGATGACTAATCCATAGCAACTGCTTGCTGAATTTGAGTGAAAGCCCGCGGAACGTGAATCGTCCGTCGGCATCTGTTGGCGTCGGCTGCCGTGCTGAAAAAGTCCTAAACCGATAGCCAACAGTGTCAATAACGTAGCGCCAATCGGCCCGAACCACGTTGGTTTTATGCGCGCCTGCGGGGTGATTTCATCCGGACGCAGGCGGCGTAAAACATCAAAAGTAAATGAGCGATGAATGGGTTGTGTCTTGATTTCCGTTTGCATCGTCGTTAACTCCTCTCTTAGTCGTTTCTTCGCGCGATGAAGGCGCATTTTGACGGCGCTGATTGATGTGCCGATATATTCGGCGATTTCGCGAATGGACAATCCACTAACGTAATAAAGCGTCACAACGAGCCGTTCACCCTCCGCCAATGTATTTACAGCATCGCGGATGGCTTCGCGGATGGAGTTGGCCGCGTGGATGTTCATCGAAAGCGCAGCCAATTCGGCATCAGCCTCGCTCAACGGTATCTTCTCATCCTCATGACGGCGATGTTTTCGTAGCCATGAACGCGCGCAATTGGCGGTAATCGTATACAACCAGCCAGCGAAGTTCTCGTAACGCTTCAGCGTCGGCAGGGCGCGATAAGCTCTGATAAACGCTTCCTGGGCGATATCTTGCGCGTCGTGGTAGTTGCCCACCTTCCGAAATGCGAGAGCGCACACGGCGGATTTGTATTTGTCCACTAAAAAGCCGAAAGCGCTGTCATCGCCCTCCAAAGCGCGTTGGATTAATTTTGTGTCTTCTTGGGACATGCGCATATCCTCCAAAAAGAGCTATCAAGAATAAAGACTCCCAAAGAGGAGAAAAGGTCACAATCATGGCAAAAAAATCAAAAATTTTTACGCAAATCACTTAAGGTAAGTAAGTTCGAAAGTTCTTTAAACTTTTACCAATTAAGG
>DTYX01001043.1 GCA_012961655.1 Candidatus Poribacteria bacterium | reverse complement strand
TGGTAAGTCGCTAGCGACCTGGTTCATGTATTCTAGCACTCGGCTTCTAGCCCAGTAAATATCTGTTCCATCTTCAAATATGATATAAACCAACGAAAAGCCGAAATACGAATATCCGCGAACGGTGGTTACTTTTGGAACCGATAGCATGGCGCTCGTCAAGGGGAATGTAACCTGGTCTTCGACTTCCTGCGGGCTTTGCCCCATCCACTCGCTGATGATGATAACCTGTACATCGGATAAGTCCGGAATAGCATCGATAGGAGTATGGATGAGCGAATAGATACCCCACGCCGCAACGATAGCTGTGAACAGAAGAACCATAAATTTGTTGTTGACGAAAAATTCAATCAGTCTTTCCAGCATTTTGCTTCTCCTTACCATTTGCGCAATTTCTGCTCCAGCGCTTCCTATTCGCTCCCCGCGTTCTTGTTCTCGATAATTTTGCTTATCGCCGCTTTGAGTTGGCTTTCCGAATCGATGAAGAAGTTCGCTGATGTTACTACGGTTTCACCTGCCATGACGCCATCAAGCACCTGGTAATAGTCTTCCGCCAGTGTTCCCAAAGTGACCGGGCGCGGCATAAATTTCCCTTCGCCTTGGTCTATAATTACATGAGTATTTTTCCCTGAATGAATAACGGCACTTTCAGGAACGGCAATCACTTCTTCACCGACTAAGACATTAATCACACCGTTGGCAAACATGCCAGGTTTGAGTGATAAATCCTCATTTTCTATCTCACAACGTACCCGGACCGTACGCGTTTTGTTGTCCAAAAATGGGTCAATGAAAGAGATAGTGCCTGTGTAAGTTTTCCCTGGATAACTGGGTGTTGTTATAGTATGTTGTTGTCCAATTCTGACCCAATCCATTTCGTATTCATAGACATCGAGATACAACCAGACTGTGGAAAGGTCAGCGATTTTATACAAAGGTCCGCCCTCCATGACGTACATTCCCTCCATCGCTTGTTTGTGGATAACTGTACCGCCGATAGGCGCGTAAATGGTCAAATGGATTGACGGCTCGCCTCGTTTTTCCAGTTCCTCTATCTGCTTCTCCGAAATGCCCCACAGAAGCAAACGCTGTTTGCTCGCTTCGACTGAAGATTTTGCGCTCTGGATAATTTCTGGGATGGCGCTATCCTTCATCTTTTTCAACGTTTCGAGTGAAAGGAGATATTCTTTCTGTGTCGTAATCAATTTCGGACTGTAGAGCAATACCAACGGGTCGCCTTTTCTCACGGTTGCGCCTGTAAAATCGACGAATAGCTTGTCAATCCGACCGGGTACCTTGGCGCTGACTATCTTCATGGCTTTTTCGTTGTAGTCTATCCTGCCGACTGTGCGGATTTCTTTCACCAGTTTACGCGGATGTACTATTTCTGTGGTAACACCCAACGTCTGGATAAGCTCTGGACTTACTGTTACTAAACTAGCTTCATCGCGTTTGCCATCGCCTTTCGTTTTTTTAACAAGTGTCATCCCGCAGATAGGGCAGTCTCCAGGTTCATCGCGGACTATTTCAGGGTGCATGGGACAAGTGTAGTAAAAATCGGCTTCAGTTGTCGCAACTTCCCCTATCTTCCTTACTTCTCGCTCCTTTTTGACAAGCGTCATTCCGCAGATGGGACAGTCCCCAGGTTCGTCACGGACTATCTCAGGATGCATTGGACAGGTATAATAGAAATCCGCTGAACTTTCAGCAGTAGCAACTTCTTTATCCACTTTGCAAGCGATGAACAGTATAGCACTGAAGACAACAAAACAGAGCGCCAACACGAAAAATTTCCGAATGTCTTTTTGATTATTATGTTTCATCTATACACTCCTGTATAATATGTAGGTCGAGATTCCGTAAGACGAAAGCGAGAAGATAATTATTCCAAACTAAATCCGACAGAATTCTCAAGCTGCGCGCGGAGTTTTTGAACGTTCGTCATAGCCTGGTAGTGTTGCAATTTAAAATTAAACAGCATTCTCTCGCTTTCTATCAAGTTCAGGAAATCAACCATCCCCGCTACATAGCCCGTTTCAGCCGCTTTCAACCCTTGTTCCGCCAACGGGATGTGAGTCGTTCTGAGCAGGTTCTCCAGACGCTGTGCTGTTTGGAGCTTGACCAGCAGGTCTTTCACCTCGAAGAGCGTCATATTTCGCATCTTTTCATAGGATGCTTCGGATGCTTCAATATTAGCCAATGTCTCTTTGGCCTTGTAATCATATTTGTCTTTGAAAAACAACGGCACATTGATACCTATCATGGCGTTCCAACTGCCTGAGCCCACTTGCCCCGACATCCGTTCGAACATGAGCATAAAATTAGGGTAATAATTTTTTTTCGCCAAGGCGTACATTGTTTCACCCTTTTCTATAGCAAAGGTTAAGGATTTCAACTCCGGCCGATTTTTAACGGCGAGTTGTTGCAAACCCTCCAGGGTATAGTTAAACGGTTTGAGCTCAAAATCTTCGGGAACGCCCAAAGGCGACTGCGGTTGTCGATTCAACAAAATATTCAACATCGCTTCCGCTGTTTCCTTCCGCTGCTGGAGGGTGATACCTTCATTGATAAGTTTTGCCAACTCTATCTGAGCTTTGATGACATCGTGTTGCGGCACTTGTCCTGTGGCATATTTTGTCTGAGCAACCTCTAGAAAATGACGACGCAGCTCCACATTCTCTTCATTAATTTCGATTGCCTTGTATGCCATGTACAGATTATAGTATGCCATCTTTACTTTGGAGATTATTTCAATCTTCTTGGCTTCATACTTTTCTCGGGCAATCTCAGCGCCTTTTTTTGCTATCTCTTCCTTCAAACCGCGCTTTCCAGGGAAAGGCAGCATCTGAGTAATCCGATACATACTGGCGTTAGGCTCTATTATATCAGCTCCTCCGCCTGGAACTTTTGAGAACATCATACTGACAATTGGGTCGGCAAAATCCTTTGCCTGTGGGATTTTAGCCATCGTAGCTTCCCATGACTTTTGCGCCGCTCGAAGTTCAGGATTTTCCTGAAGCGCTATTTCGATAATCTCACTTAAATTTAGCTTGTTACTGGATACGTCTTGTGCAAAAACATGAGATGCGACGATAAAATAGATAGCCGTTAAAAATATGATAACCGTAGGAATAGTAGGGTCTCTATTCATGGGTAACTCCTACTTGGGTTCACTGGTTATTGATTTGAACTCAGATGTATAACTGATGCCCAGATAAGCGGTAGTGTCCTTTGATGTATAGCCGATGATGGTTCCTCGTTTCCCAAGTTTGCGCTCTAATCTCTCCGGCAATCCTACTCTTACACCGACATCAACCTGTAGATATGATGTGAGAAAGAATCTTACTCCGCCATTGACCGAATCGCCTACTTCCAACATCAATCGCGCATCGTTTAGGTTAGGAATTGTTTTTTCGATGCCGCCGAAAAGGATAACCGGTCGGTCATCTCCAATGCTGTTATCCCCACCGCTCATATCTGTCATATCTCCACTATCCATGTTGGAATTATTTTCATTGAACTTAAATGGGAGAAAACGTGAACCGAGATGTACTCGCAGATTGCGGAGATGCTTGCTACCTACGATATAAGCCCCTGCAGGATAGTAACCGAAGGTAGCTCCGATGGAGAACGAAGCCCAAGGCGAACCCTCCCTAAGTAGACGAAGTTTTACACCATGAATGCCGACTTCCAGATTATCATAAAGCCCTCCTATATCGGCGTGGAAGGGAATAGTACCGCCCTGGATTAGCCCTAAGTTATACCACCCATCTCCTAAAGTGTCTGCGGTTGGGATAGTCATGAGCCATGTCGGCCCTGATGATGCGAGTAAAGAATTTGTCTCCTCTTTGGCTACTGAAACTGGATTCGCGCGGTTATTTTGTGAACCGCTTTTCTCTTCACTTCGAAGGGGAGATACAATGCCAAATAAAGTGAAGAGAAAAGCTATTGCTGTTATAATCGTCCGTTTTTTCATAATAATATTTTGGCGCGTCATAAATTTAGCAACGGCAAAAACCGCCGTTTAAATAAACTGCCTGCGAAGAATGCGCCTCCCTCCTGTTCTTGTGGTTTTCTAATGAAAGTTAGAAAACACGGTAATTTTCAATATTAAATTTGCTCTTTTCTGTAATGCGTGATGCGTAATACGTAATTTATTCTTTTTACGTATCGCGTATCTGTTTCTTATGTGTACCATACAGGGGGTTAGATGTTTACTATCTCACCCCCTAAAAGTTATAGTTTATTTTTTAAAACTACCACATTAGATTTTTCAAAAATAAACTTATATTTTGGTCCGTAGTAAGGCAATTCAGTGTCTATGATGACACAAAGAGCATATATATTTTTGAAAGTTGAGAATTAGACAGGTAAAAAAGGTGGAGCGCGGCTAAAGATGTTGGGATAATAAGAACTGATGTGGATGTGTTCCGTAACATCGGAAACCTGAGATATGGCTATGTCGGTTGGTAAAAATAAAGGAAGTGATAATATGGATAAAATATTTGGGTTCTTTATGTGGAAATTCGCTTTATCTCGATTCAGAACTTGGGCTTTCAGGGAGCAATCGCAAACTTTACTTATTGACGCCTCAAGACTTTCGTGCTTACAACGATGATGAATACAATCGCAATTTGAATCATCACCAGCGCAAACAACTGGGGCCCAAGCAGAAAAAGAGAGATGTACTATGAGTACGAACAAAATTAAAATTTTAGGAAAAATCTGACTTTTGTACACTTGCTCTCCCACAAAAAGATTTAAACTCTTGGTGTGAGTTAAATAGTAACGGATGATTATTATACATTATTGAAAAAGAATTGTCAAGGGAAAATTACAGAATTTTCAGAGATTCTCAAAGGTGAT
>DTYX01001042.1 GCA_012961655.1 Candidatus Poribacteria bacterium | reverse complement strand
CAAGTTCGGCTACATTCGGGTTAATCCGTGGCTGAAGATGTTATCTAAAATTATTGAAACTTATTTAACAGTGCAATAGATTTAAGGAGAAACAACCGAATCATTCATCGAATTTCTGAAAACCTACGGTAAAGCGCATCCTCCCGGCATGGTCTATGAAGACGGTGATGACTTCGCACAGTGGCAAATCGGCTTTCGCGCGAAGGTTGAGTCGCTGCGCGGTCCGCTACCTGAACGAGTAGAACCGACGGTGGAAATCGTCGAATCAGTGGAGACAGATGACCACACTCGCCATCTACTGCGCATACCGGTCAGCGATATTTCGACTTTGCCCGCTTATTTGTTGGTGCCCCACGGCTTGTCACCTGGCGAACGTCGGCCGGGTCTTGTCGTTTGTCACGGTCACGCTACGTATGGAATCGACTCGATTTGCGGTGTTCGCGGCATGGACGAAAATGATAATGTCCGTCGCGCTTACGCTCTGTTTAAGGTCATTTGCTGTTATAGAATTTGGCAGCCCCATTTTTGAAGGCATACCTTGGCACTTCACAATTCTAGGTCGATTTGCCAAAAGCGATATCTGCGATAGTCGAAATTTGACAATAAATTTGTAGTAAAGCAGGAGAACGATTATGTCACCGAGAGAATTAGTCTTGGCGGCCATTACCAGAGAGATTCCAGACCGAACTCCGCGCGATTTCTGGGCGGAACCGCCGAGCTTGAACAGTTTATTTGCATATTTCGGTTATTCCGATGAGGAGCGTCTGCTGATGGAATTAGGGGTGGATATTCGACATCTCAATGCTCTGCAGCCACCTGAACGTGAGATTAGTAGCGGCGTCTATCAGAATTTCTGGGGTGAGCGATATGTGTAAACTGGCACCGTGGGGTAAGATGCGTGAGGATATCCCAGGAGCGCTTGCTGGGGCAAAAAGTTTGTCTGAATTCGAGTCCTTTTTCTGGCCCTCTGTGGACTGTTTAGATTACTCCAAATTAAAGGAACAATGCCGTCGCCATGAGGCTCATGCCCTAATGTATGGCTTCGCCGATGTGTGGCAACGTCCGGCTTTAGTGCGCGGTTGGGAAAAGATGTTTCTCTACATGGTGGAGCGTCCCGATTGGGTGCATCTCTTCTGCCGCAAATTCACCGATTTTTACCTCGAAGATTACACCCGCGCCGCTGAAATAAGCGAAGGACGCATTGACATTTTTCTTCTCATAAGCGACCTCGGCAGCCAAAATGGCCCACTCATTTCTCTCGCCATGTTTCGTGAGTTTATCGTACCTTATTTGCAGTTGAGTCAACTTATCCATACAACTATGTCAAGATAATTAGGGAGGATTAAATGTCTCAGGAAGTTAAAATTGGTTTCATTGGCTGTGGTGGGAATGCTGGCGGACATATGAGAACGCTGATGAATATGGAAGATGTTAGAATTGTCGCTACCTGCGATATTGTAGAAGAATTAGCAGCGCGGGCGGCTGAACAATGTAATGCCCAGGCATATACGAATCATAAAGCCATGCTTGAACGAGATGATTTAGATGGAATCTACATCAGTATTCCAGTTTTCGCGCATGGTCAACCTGAATTGGATACTATCCAACGAGGATTACCGTTCTTTGTAGAAAAACCCGTTGCAATTAACATGGAAACCGCTAAAATAGTTGAATCGGCCGTGAGTAATTCCGGCATTATTACATGCGTGGGTTATCAATTAAGGTACACCGGCGCGACAGATATTGCCAAAGAGGTATTGGCAGGCAAAACTATCAGTATGGTTATCGGAAAGTATTGGTCTGGAAGCGGTCGAGGCGACCCCTCTCGATGGGTAAGGCAGATGAATAAATCGGGCGGCCAACTTGTCGAGCAGGCGACTCAT
>DTYX01001041.1 GCA_012961655.1 Candidatus Poribacteria bacterium | reverse complement strand
TCAGAGAAGCGTTTGCTTGGATAAAGAAAAATCGACGGACATCTTCGGCTTATTCGGATGCCTTCTTACTTCGTTTTCGTTCTTTTTTCACTTTCATAGCTGTCAACAGAAGGGGCCGCCTTTTTTTAGTCTGGAATGATTATTTCTCCTCTCTTTGAAACCTTTGGCAATATAATGACGCTGGTTAATGAAAACTCAGCGAAGACGTCAAAAATATTTTTGCCTCATTTTGATCCAAAAATTTCTAATAATGCTCTTGAGAACGCGGTGTGGTGAAAAGCCGACGGCGGTTTGATGTGATAACTTGAAATCAGACACTTTCACAGAATCGAGGCTGTCTCCGACAAGTTCGATCTTTTCAATTTCCGTCTCTCCAATTCCCAGTTCCTTTGCGACGATGAGAAATTCCAATTCATTCGCTGGCATTCCGATAATTTCGCAATGGACTCTGTCCATAGCCACGCAGTCCACGCCGCCTGTGAGGATGCCTAACGGATAGCGGTCGCCTCCATGCGGTCCCAAACGTTCCATCGCTATAATTCCATCCACAATAGTCAACTGCGGATTGACTAATTCGTAATATTCAAGAATCATCTTCGCAAAGGTCAGTTTATCTTCTCCTCTGTACAGATGCAATCTCGTTTTCAATTTACCAGGCGCACAGCCGAAGGGATTTTTAATCGCCGCAGACAGTTGCATCTGTTGATGTACCTTGAGCTTCGGGACATTAATTACGACGTCCGAATCCAAAACTGCGCGTGCGATTTTAAAATTCCGCAAACTCTGTCCGGATTTACCTGGAATCTTGACGGATTTTCTGAGGTCGATAACTTCCACCCCAAATTTCCGTGCGACCTCTGCAATGCCCGCTCGTTCCGCAACCTTCTCCGCCGCGCCAAACGATGGGCTATCACCGACGACAGGATTGCCGCCAGCTCCGATGACGCGCTCAATAAGCCGTCGAAGCACAGCAGGATGTGTCGTAACAGCCTCTTCAGGCGGCGCAGCGCGCAGTAAATTCGGTTTTATCAAAACGGCGTCATCTTTTTGAATAAATTTATCCATTCCTCCCAACAGGTCGATGATTTTATCGACAGCTTCATCGACATGGGATTGGATGTAATCTGAACATTTGACTATGGCTACGACGGGATTCATATTGTCCTCTTATCCCCCTTTAGTTTCCCCTCAGCAATAATACCGATTATGGTTAAACGCTTCATTTTCAATTTTCCTCCGTACATAGCTCTTCTATTTTAACCTATTTTCCCATCTCTATTCAACAACTTTTTTCTCTGGGCAGAAATTCTCCATGAGAGAATTTTTGTTTACTTCATAAACCGTAAGACGAAGCCGTCGGTGAGCGAAACGAACACAGTCACCCCGGATTTTGGCAAATTCGGCTACAGAGTAAATTCTATATTTCTGATTAAAGTTGATACGATTATATTTTTCATTGAAGAACACTCTCCTTTTGATTAAGGTATTGTCAAACACCGGTGCTTGATGAGCGAAAAATCACTCGTATAATGGTAATAACTGCCCGATTGGGGAAACAAATCCGAATTCCGAACTCCAAATTCCGGATATGTCAGACTTCTTTTGGGATTAATGGTGAACTGGAAATTGTCAGTGTGCGGGCGCCACACATCGGCGGGGACAGATGATCTAATAGATCATCCTA
>DTYX01001040.1 GCA_012961655.1 Candidatus Poribacteria bacterium | reverse complement strand
CGGCAAAAGGAGTTCGTGGAAATAAGGTGGTGCCTTGACGATGTCGTGGCGGGGAAAGTGAAAATCGTCTTCAACAAAGAGATAGGAATGTACGAAGGGATTGGTGAGTGGTGACAAACTAAGAGTCTATCCGAAAAATCGGAAGCCCGAACTTGTTCGGGAATACCCTCAACAAGTTGAGACGTCCATAGGTTTTTCGAATAAGCTCATAGAATGATGTCTTCGTCAAAAGATATTTTGTTGAAACATGAAGCGTGATTAAATTTGAGATTCTCAAGGAGCAGATGTCATTATGATTTCTATCCGTTTTTTGATTTTGACAATCTGTTTTATCACGACGTTTTTCAATATCGCAGCAATTTCAAAGGAGGAGGAAAATATGACGATATTTTATGACCACAATGGTTTAGCTGAACTCACTCGTCAGGGTGGGACAGTCAGCGAGTCAGGCGTGTATAGTGTCTGGCTGTGGGCAAAAGATGGCGCAAATGTACATCTTGAACTAGCGGGCAAGAAATTCTCGCCGACCCATACTGGCGAAGCTACAGGAAAACTCTCTTGGGCGAAAGTGGGAGAAGTTGCTCTCGAAAAAGACCAAGAATTCAAAGTAAATATTCAAGTTGAGGACCGCCATTCCTATTTTGATTATCGTCCAGAAGCAGTGGGTCAGATGGTTTTATCGTTGAATCCAGAGTTTAATCCCGCGCTGAGTTCTGAACTGATGCGAGTGCTTGGCGACAGCCCTGGTCCTGTGGATGACCGCAGAATCACAGAAATACGTCATGGGGATATGACCTACACTTTGCCCGAATACAAAACGAAAGAGGAGTGGCTTAAGCGGGCGAAAGAATATCGCTATCACATTTTGGTCAGCAACGGATTGTACCCGATGCCGGAGAAAACGCCGCTCAACGCAAAGATTTTTGGCAAGGTCGAATACGAAGACTATACCATCGAGAAAGTCTATTTTGAGAGTTATCCGGGCTTCTTAGTCACGGGCAATCTTTATCGACCAAAGGGCAAGAAAGGTCCGTTTCCGAGCATCGCCAATCCTCACGGTCACTGGAGCAACGGACGTTTAGAAAACTCAGACGGAGGTTCTATCCCCGGTCGTTGCATCAACTTCGCCAAGCAAGGTATCGTCGCTTTTGCCTACGACATGGTGGGTCGCAACGACAGCACTCAGGTTGCGCATGATTTCAGAGAAGACAGCGCAGCTCTCTGGGGAATTAATCTGATGGCGCTGCAACTATGGAACAGCATCCGCGTCATTGATTTTCTCCAATCCTTGCCCGATGTAGACCCCGAACGCATCGGCTGTACAGGAGCTTCGGGAGGCGGAACTCAGACATTCATGCTGATGGCGGTGGATGACAGAGTTAAAGTCGCCGCGCCGGTCAACATGATTTCCGCGCACTTTCAAGGCGGTTGCAACTGCGAGAATGCCCATAATCTGCGCCTCGATATGTATAACGTAGAGATAGGCGCGATGATGGCTCCGCGGCCGTTGTTGTTGATTTCTGCAACCGGCGACTGGACGGCGAATACGCCGCAGGTTGAATATCCAGATATTCGGAGAATTTATAAACTCTTCGGCGCGGAGGATAAAGTCCACAGCGTTCAGATTGATGCGCCGCATAACTACAACAAAGACAGTCGAGAGCCGGTGTATGCGTGGTTCGGCAAATGGCTTTTGGGAACCGATGAGAAAGAAAAATTCAAAGAACAACCGTTTGAGATACCACCAAAAGAAGACATGCTGGTATTTCAGTACGTCGAACATCCATTCCCTGAGATTGATACGAGGGCGCTTGTAAACTACCTTATTCGCTCATCGGAAAAACGGTTGAATGCGCTGAAACCGAAAGACCAGGATAGTCTAGAACGCTTCCGGGAGATTATGGAAATTTCGATTCGTCATTCATTGGCGGCGGAATATCCGAAGACAGACGATACCGTTGTTGACTCAATGGGTGAAGTAAAACGTCCTAATTTTACCGCGGAACGACTGTTAGTCGGACGCAAGGACAAAGGTGACAAAATTCCTGCAGTGCTTTACATCCCCGCAGAACTAAACGAAGAAGCAACGGGAACTTTAGTTGTCCACGAAAATGGCAAAGCTGCGCTTGTGGATGCCGCAAACGCAACACCGAACGATTTGGTCGCGGGACTGCTGAAGCAAGGACAGGCGGTTTTGGCAATCGATTGCTTCCTGACCGGCGAATATAATTCTCCATTTGCGCGGACAAAGCGCAACGAAGATGTCCGTTACTTCACCACCTTTAACCGCACTGACACTGCCCTGCGCGTGCAGGATGTTTTGACCGGGCTTGCCTACCTGAAGAGCAGAACAGAGGTTTCATCCGTCAACCTCGTCGGCTTGGGTAAAGCTGGATTGTGGTCACTGTTAGCCAGAAGCCTTGCGCCTAATGTTGCGCGCACAGCCGTCGATGTTGCAGAATTTGACAATGACAATGATGACCTGTTTGTGAGCGAACTCTTCGTGCCGTCACTCCGTAGAGCCGGCGACTTCCGCACGGCTGGTGCTCTGATTGCGCCATCCGAACTGTTCATCCACAACACGGGAAATGCGTTCAACGTTGACTGGATAGCTGATGTCTACGAAGCCATTGACGCTGAGAGCAAACTCATAGTCCAGAAGGAAAAAGCAACTGATGCGAAGATTGTGGGATGGTTGGCTGACTGACGAGGTCGCGCAGGCTGCCCAGCCTGCGTCGCTTATCTGGCCTTCAATTAAAGGGTAAAATGGTAATTGGGTAATTTTTCTCAAATTTCCAATTACGCCCTAATACATAATTTCCAAATTATCACCACTTTGAATTATCGTTGCAAAAGTTCCCAGTTCCTAGCTCCCAGTTCCCAGCTCCGAAATCCAAGCGGCGCTCT
>DTYX01001039.1 GCA_012961655.1 Candidatus Poribacteria bacterium | reverse complement strand
CCTCATATTCTCTTAGAACTAGAGAAAAATCTTGTTCTCTGTTACACGGGCAAATCAAGATTATCCAGCAATATTCATCAGAATGTGGTAGATTCATATTGCCAGAAGGATATTAGCACCTTAGAAGCCTTGCGTAGTTTAAAGCAGATTGCTATTGACATGAAGAAGGCGTTGCTAAAAAATGATTTATGCGCCTTCGGTGAATTACTCAGTGAAAATTGGCAAAATCAGAAAAGACTCCATCATTCCGTGACAAATCCCCAAATTGATGAATTATTTGAGTTGGCCCTCAAAAATGGCGCGCTTGGCGGCAAAGCGTGCGGCGCGGGTGGAGGCGGATGTTTGGTCTTCTATTGTGAGCCTGATAAGGAACATCTGGTAAGAAAAACATTGGAAAAAGCTGGTGTTAAGATTATCGATTTTAATTTCGACTTTACCGGTTTACAAACATGGTCGGCAAGTTAGTTCGTTACGGAGGAAAAGATGAAAACTCCAAAAGAACCCATTATTACTGTTGTTCCAAGAGGATAAATATAGTGCAAAGTGCATTGAGTTAGATTTAATTACAGAGATGGACCGTCCCCAAGATGCTTTGGAAAACCTCTTTGAGATGATAAAAGAATATGCTATAGATTATCAAACTAGATGGGAACTCTTTTCAAAAAGCCCAAATCGGGCACATCATCGCCCTTACATTGAGAAAATCTTACAGTGCCAAATTACTTAGGCGCGTTTTATGAAATGTTAAGACAAGCTGGTATTGATGAAGAAACATTTCGAGAATTGTTCTAGCGCCACATGAGAAGGGGTAGAGGATGTTATTATATACCTTTAGAGGAATTGTAAATAAAGACCTAACTTGCGAAGTAGCGACTAAGATTGCCCTTGTTGAAGGATTCCGTCTTAAGAATCATGAAAACGCGGAGAGAATTCTGATAGGCGGCGACCATAGGGTTTCTACCGAAATGCTAAAACAGGCTTTGACTGCTGGTTTTCTTTCTGTTGGATTAGATGTCGTCGATTGTGGTATTTTGCCAACCCCTATTCTATCTTTTTTTGTCAAAAAACTTTCCTTACCCGGCGTCATGGTGACAGCATCCCATAACCCCCCCGAATGGAATGGATTCCAGTTTCATGAACCGGATTCGCATATTTATGGACCTATTAAGGAAGAAGATATAAAGAGTAAGTTAAACTCTGAATTGCCATTACCTGACTGGCAGAAGATAGGCAGTGTCTCATATAAGTCAGGATGTATCGAAGAATACACAAACCAACTTTCCCGGATGGTCAGCATGAAGAATTCTATTAGAGTGGTTGTTGACTTCGGTGGTGGAATGGCATCGGTTGCTGTTCCGCAATTACTGAAAAAACTGAATATCGATACTATAGAAATCAATTCAACCCTCGACCCTCTGTTTTCTCAAAGACCGTCTGAACCCTCTCCTGAAGTCATACATGAACTGCAAAAGCAAGTAGTAAGAGAACATGCAGATGTGGGATTTGCTTATGACGGCGATGCAGATAGAGTTATGGTCGTGGATGAAAAAGGACAGGTGTTGGAAAGCGATAAGTTAATTTTTCTTCTGTGCAAAGATATGTTGAAGCCTCCTGGTCCGATTGTCGTTACTGCTGACGTCAGCATGGCAGTAGAAAAAAATTTGGCCGATAAAGGTTTTAAAATCATCAGAGATAGATGGGGGCAAACATTTATCGGCGGTCGTATAAAGCAAAGTAATGCTGTATTCGGAGCTGAGACAAATGACCATTATATGTTTCCTCAACTTTCTCTGCACGCGGATGCCATAGCAGCGACGGCTTTCTTCTGTTCAATTATATCTCGTAATCCACAAAGTTTATCACAGATGTTTGCGGAATTGCCTGAAACCTATATTTTGAGAGAAAAAATTAATTTTACTGAGGATTTAATCCACCATCAAACTGATATAGAACTATTTTTAGAGCGGAATTATGGAAGTTTTGAAAAGATACATGAGCGACTTTATTTGGCCAGCCAAGATTCAAGTAAATTGTTAATAAGGCAATCTCCATTTGATCGATTCGTAAGGATATTTGCCGAAAGTTACCATCTTCAAAAAGTTCACGGAATGACGGAACAAGTGAAGAGGATGCTGATAGCCTAAAGTATGTTATGTTCCAATAAACGAAGTTTTGCAGTCCTCGTATAGGAATGATGGGTATGACAAATTTAAAGATTTTCATAATTGCCATCTTTTTTCTCTCAAAACTACAAGGAAGGTTCCTATCCAGAGGAGCTGCCCGATGAGGAAAAGCTCCCAACGGTAATTGCTCGGTATTCCTCCCTGGAGGATATCAGGGTATTCCCAAATGAAGGAGGTGAAGAGCACCGCGGCAGCCGCAACCACCATCCCCCAATCCCTGAAGGTGGTTTTTAGAGAACGTCCCCTGCTCTCGAAGCCCAGGATGATTACAGCTGCGACCAAAAGGGAGGAGGAGACCAGGACCGGGGCCAGTACAGGGGCACTCCAGGGCACTGGTATGAGAAAGAGCACGTCCCAGGTTATAAGAGAGGGTGG
>DTYX01001038.1 GCA_012961655.1 Candidatus Poribacteria bacterium | reverse complement strand
AGAAAGAGAGAAATACTTTGCCAGGCGAACCAGGTGTACAGCAGGAATGCGGCAGTTAGCCATTTATCCTGATGGTAAAGTTGTTCCGTGTGAAGAGGCTCCGCCTACAAAGGAGTTTGTGTTTGGAAATTTGAAAAGACAATCTATAAAAGAGATTTGGAATTCGGAAAGGCTCATAGAAGTTATAAGACCACCTAGGGAGAAGTTCATAGGTCAGCCATGTTATGATTGTCTAGATTTTTATGAGTGCCATGCTTATCTTGGCAGATGTTACATGCATGCCTTAAAAGCCTATGGCACACCGTATGCGCCGCCCCCTGAGTGTCCAAAAGCTCCTTCTCAAAGTGGGTTATTTTTGACATCAAAATCCTGTGAGTGAAGGAGGACCTTGAATGTCTAACCTATATTACAAAACCTAGATCTAACCTATATTACTTAGCTTTCGCATTATCTGAGAACCAAAAAACGAATTATTGGGAGTTGTTAAGGTATTTGGGGGCTGGGGTAATGGGGGCTTGGGGTGATGGAGTTCACCAACACCCCAATACTCCAACACCCCAATGCCCAATACCCAGCGCCCAGTCCCTAAAATTAAGTTTTTGTTCATAAAATTATGCGAAAGGTCAGACAGTATGTTTCGCTTTATTTTTATCACTATATTTCTTATTTTTTACAGTACCCATTTGAGCTTTCTGAGCAAAAGCGGTGAAGGAAACCCAGAAGAACATCCACAACACACTGTCTATTTGGACGCTTATTACATCATCAGGTATGAAATCACTAACCAACAATATGCTGATTTTCTCAACGCAATTTTATTTGTAACGCAATTTTGAAACTTGCGCTACATTCTGACAAGAAAAAGTTCGCGTTATGTCTTAATTTTTTCCCTGTTTCACGCATCACGTTTCACGTTTCACGAAATGATGTCAAAATGTTCGTAAAATCAACGACTGGGAGATCTAAACCATGTATTTCATCTGGATAATTGCAAAAAGGGAACTCACATCCAACATATTCACCTACCGATTGCTCACCGGTATAATTGTATGTTTTTTGCTCATTGCCTCCAGCGCGCGTGTGCTGACGAAGGATTACGAAAATCGTTTGCGCGCATACAGCGGGGCGAAAAAGGAACATGAGGAGAAACTGAAAGAGGTGAAAGTCTATTCACAACTGAAAGTAGATGTGGATAGACCGCCTGAACCGTTGAGCATCATCTGCTTAGGGATGGATAGGCAGTTGGGCAGTACGACAACGGTTTCTTATGACAAGGTTCCTACTGACGCGATGGTACATGGCGGCGGCAATCCGCTGTTGAGCGTTTTTTCGGCTATCGATATCGTCGTCATCGTGCAAATTGTGCTCAGTTTGTTTGTGATTTTGATAGCTTACGACGCAATCTCCGGCGAGCGCGAGAGAGGCACGTTAGCGCTTGCGATGTCAAACTCGGTATCCAGATACCACATCTTGATAGGAAAATACCTCGGCGGGATGGCGAGCATTTTGTTATCCCTTGCGGTCGGTTGGGTAGGTGGACTTGCGATGATTCGTTCTTCGCCCATGGTAGAATTCCATGCCGCTGAATGGGGCAGAATTGCGCTGCTTTTTTTAGTCTCCGCGCTATATCTCTCCATCTTTTTTCTGCTTTCGATGTTGGTTTCGGCAAAAGCTAAGCGTTCAGCGACGGCGCTGGTCTGGTTGTTATTCCTGTGGGTTGCGCTTGTATTGATTATCCCAAATGGAGCCGCGTATCTTGCTGGACAGGTTCAACCGATAGAATCGAAAGCGAAAATAGACGCAGAACGCGATTCAATCATGAAGGAATATCAGCAAAAAATCAGGGATTACGGTGATAAGCACCAAAGTTTGTCATATATTGCAACAGAGCGCAACGTAGTTAGTGGCATGTATCCACTTGCATCTTCAGTGCTATCGGGTTCAAAAGAAGCGATGCTCTGGTATCTGGATGGCGCAAAGTTCTATGTACCGTTACGCATCCAATATGCACAGCGGGTAGGAAATCTCTATCAGGAATACTACCGTTCGCTAAAAAAGCAGACCGTTCTGGCTGAGAATCTCTCTCGTCTCTCCCCCGCGTGGACGTACTATAACGCTTCTGCCATCCTCGCTGGCACAGATTTGGAGAGCTATGAGCGTTTTATCAAACGCGCGCAAGATTATCGAAGAGAATTGATGGAATACATGCGCGGGCAAGGAGCATTCTCGTCAATTCGATGGTTCAGCAGAGCAAAATTGGACGAACTGCCGTCGCAAGTTGAAGCGACAAGATTCTATAACGAGAAGCTAAAAAATCTGTTCGAGCGATTTCCCTCGCTGACACAGGCGGAACGGGAAGAGTTTTTGAAAGTCTGGCGAGTTTACGATAAACTGGCTTCTGCCATCAGGGAAAAGATGACGCTCAAAAGCTGGGACGATGTAGAGCCGTTGGATTTGAGCGATATGCCCGCCTTCACGTTTCAGAGGGAGGAAGCGCTTGCTTCAATCCAACGAGCTATGCTGGATTTGACGATTTTGATTTTGCTGAATGCGCTGTTGTTTTGGGGCGCGACAGCGATTTTTGTGAGGAGCGAAGTGAGATGAAGCTTTTACAAGATGTACCATCGCCGCGTCCTTACCTTCGTTGGAGTATAAATAGCTACTCTTGAGATGGATGTTGCCGCAAGAGGCGCCAAAGATGGCGCAAATTCACAATAAGGGGATGGTTCATGTTCAGGGCTTCTACCGTTGCTCGTCCTGTCGATGTAAGTCCAACGATTCGTGTTCCCTCTTGACTCCAAGCAAAGTGGGTTGACCAGTTTTGCCGCTTCGGGTGAAATAAGCGAATACGCCGCCCCGTTTGCAGGTCAGTCGCATAGCTCTTCGTCCCTCTGTAACCGTTGCAGGAACGGCAACACAAGCATAAATTTTCCAGTGAGGTTTCGCCGCCTGCCGCTTCAGGGATAATATGGTCCGCTTCTAAGGGGATACCGAGTAATTTCTCTGGACTTTGACAGTAAGCGCAGCGTGGTTCCGCTTTTTCGGCATACAGCGCACTGCGCAGCGATGTTGGAATACTACTCATGGTTTGCCCTCGAGCGATGCTCCTGCTTTAGCCCGTTGATTAAGCAGGAAGTGTGCTTTTGCTTTATTTCTTGAAACACGTAGATATTCCCGTTGGAATGCTTTCCACTCCTGCGTTTCGGATTGGCTCAAATGACCATCCGATTCCTTACGGAGTAGGATGCTAAAACGTCGCTGCTGTTGAGGAGATAGTAGCGCGGAGGCTATTGCCCGAAGCGCTTCATCATCTAACATAGCCCATTCTGCGAGATTCGAAGCTAAGTCAGACGGCAAATCGTCGGGAAGAAGAGGTAGTGTTGCTTCTAAAGTGGAGATTAGAATCTCTTCGACTTCACGGTGTGTCAAACGCGCGGCGCGTTCCGCTCGTCGATACAAGTTCTCTGGCAACGCTAAAGCTAATTCAAAGGCAGGCATTCTTTCATCCTCCTTGTAACCTCAATGGCAAAATGGCAAGAGGGCAATTGCTGTTTCGCCCCTTTACCTTCTTTGCAAAACCAAAATAATAAATGGTGATTACTGATAATTATAACATTGTCAAATTAATTTTTCAACGAAAATATGAATTGCCAGAAATTCCCCACTTGTAGCAGAATTGGCAACAATTCTGAGTATTCCCCGAGACAACGGAATTCTCGATGTCTTGCAACTTTGTCGGAAGTCTTGCGACTTCCGCTACGAAAATCCTATCATGGGGAATTTCTATGAATTGCGTACAAGCAAAAAGGAAATGATTGGGGGAATGTCATCAAAATGTTACGTACCATCATTCTACGAGAACTTTCAGACCATTTGCGCAGCTTGCGGTTATCCTTGACATTCATTTTGGTCGTCCTCGTGATGATAACGGCAAGCGCGCTTTATGTACATGACTATCGGCAACTGATAGCGGATTACAGCGAGAACGTCAACGCGAATTTGCGCCTCCTTAGGGGGAAAGCGAAGAAGGGTTTGTACGATGTCGTCAGCTTCCCGCCGAACCAGTTGATATATCGTTCGCCAAATCCGTTGGGGCTTATAGCGGAAGGACACGAAAAAGCCCTGCCCAACGCTTTCGAAGTGGACGCTTTTGAACTGACCGGTCCGAAGATGAAATTGCGGGGAAACTACACGCTCTGGCGATTTGACCAGTTGGACTGGGCTTTTATCGTCGGCGTAATTTTGAGCTTTGCCGCGCTTGTGCTGACTTATGACGGCATCTGTGGCGAGCGGGAGGCGGGGACATTGCGGCTGTGTTTATCCAACGCTCTACCGCGCTCGACGTTGCTTTTTGGAAAATTCATCGGGGCGATAATCAGCCTCATGATTCCTCTCATTGTCGGGATTTGCATCAGCTTGCTCATCCTTTCCGTCTCAGGCGTCGTGCCGCTCGACGGAGCGCATTGGCAGAGGATTGGGGTGATTGTGCTTCTGTCGATTTTATATATCTCCGCTTTTGTGGCGCTGGGGCTGTTCGTCTCCAGTTTGACTCAGACTTCCGCTGTCAGCTTGATTCTGTTGCTGTTGGCGTGGGTGGGCTTCGTAGTCATTATTCCAAAAACAGGAGGTCTGTTAGCAAGCGAATTAGTACAACTCCCCGATGCTGAAGCGGTGTCGCAAAGAGCGAAGGATGCAACGTGGGACGTGGTTAAACGATACAGCGGAAAGGGAAGCGGATTTAGCTGGAATTGGTCGCCCGGCGAGCCGCTCTCCCGGTCTGTCCAGATAGCCGACGCCCAAATCGCCATTTACGACGAATACCGCAATCGCCAGATTAATCAAGTAAAATTAGCGCAAAACCTAACGCGCATCTCGCCGACAGCGATTTATCAAATTGCCTGTGAATCGCTTGCCGGCTCTGGCATAAATCATTATGAGCGATTTCTAAAGCAAGCAAGGGAATATCGCCGAATTCTATTGCAGTATACGCGCGACAAATATCCGTATGGCCCTGATAGCCTTCCAGGTCACCAGGAATCGAAAAAAATCGAAATCAACTTCGACGAAATCCCCAAATTTACCGATAAGCCTTCTGACGTGTCCACCGCGCTTGCTGACGCGAGTTGGAACATTT
>DTYX01001037.1 GCA_012961655.1 Candidatus Poribacteria bacterium | reverse complement strand
TTATATTCCGATAGTCATTCTTTTTTAACTGCTCTAAGTGGCGTCCCCGCCACGATACCGCAGGCGGGGACGCCTGCTTAAGCTCTGATTATTTGGGCGTGGACGCCCCTTGAGCGAGTGCACTACTGACGCTTTCTTAGCAAAGGTAGTTTTTCAGCGGAAAGCCGTTTTTACGCATTTTTGGTGGTTTCACTCTGTTGCGATTCTGTTTTTGATTCTGACCTACTATTATCATCTGAATCCTCTTGTAGAGCCGATTTGAAGTCTTTGATACCTTTTCCTAATCCTTTAGCAATATCAGGAATTCTTCGCGCGCCAAAGAGAACCAAGACAATTAAGAAGATGATTATAAGTTCAGTTGGTCCTAAACCGCCTAACATAGTTTATCGCCTCCTCTTTACAACAGCTTGAGTTATTCATAGAACCCGGGTTTTTCTCGGTTTCTAATTTTTCCTTATTCTTCAACTTGCCACTTCGCTGCATTCACGGTGTTTTGAAGCAAGAGCGATACGGTAACTGGTCCAACTCCGCCAGGAACTGGTGTGATGAAAGCAGCGCGTTCTTTTGCCGTATCGAATTCGACATCACCGACGATTTTGCTTCTCGTTTTACCTGTCTTCTTACTTTTGACTCTCACACGGTTGATACCGACATCTATTACGATTGACCCTTCTTTAATCCATTCGCCTTTGACGAATTCACGTTGGCCGATAGCGGCGATGAGAATATCCGCTTTTCCCACGTGTTCTTCCAGTTTGCCGCCGTCAATCGTTCCAGTATGACAAACGGTCGTCGTCGCCGAATATTTTCGTTGCAATAACAACAACGCCACAGGCTTTCCGACGATGGTGCTGCGTCCGAGGACAACGGCTTCTTTGCCGCGTACCTCCACGCCCGTCGCATCCAGCATTTTAATGGCTGCCATCGCAGTACATGGAACTAGACGCGGGTTGTCATAAGCAATAAGCCCGAGACTTGCTGGATTCAGCCCTTCGACATCTTTTGCAGGCGCGATTTCCATTTGCAATGCTTTCTCATCAATGCCTTTGGGCAACGGCATCTGCAGGATAATTCCGGTGGCGCTATCATCTTCATTGAGCTGGTGGATAAAATCAGCCACTTGTTCCTGTGTAGAATCTTGCGGCAATTCGTGGAGTTTATAATTCATTCCCACTTCTTCGAAGCTTCTCCGTTGATTCCGAATATACACGCGTGATGCGGCATTTTCGCCGACTTGTACTGCCGCTAACGATGGTGTAAGTCCATGAGTTGATTTTAAATCCGCTATTGCTGCTTCTACTTCCTGCTTAATCTCGTTGGCAATGGGTTCTCCTTCTAATAATTTCGCGGGCATGTAATTTTTCGGTCAAATTCTTTTCTTTTTGACCAGATATTCACCTTCCTTTGAATTAGTTTCTTGAATAATCTATTAACGTCAAATACAGTAGTCGGTTTAGCATAAATTATATTCATACATAGAGGCCAAGTTTTTGGGAAAACTCGGTTTCTTTTCTGCGGCTT
>DTYX01001036.1 GCA_012961655.1 Candidatus Poribacteria bacterium | reverse complement strand
GGACAGATATGCTTACAAGAGTGATCTTTTCGTTTTGACCCTTTCTGGCGAGGATACCATAATTATCCTTAACGATGAGAAGTTTACACCAAAGGACTTCTCTAATTAAAGGGGTTGTTATAGATGCGAAGAGCAGATTCTTCCAACCGTAAAAAACAGAGACGAAGAACAAGGACGCGTTGTCGGGTTTGTCGAGGAAATGAAGGTAAACGTATCTGCCCTGCGCTTCTGGATGTTCCTATCTGTCCAATCTGTTGTAAAGAGATGCGGGCGAAAATTCCAAATTGTGATAGAAGATGCAGATATTTTGCTCCACTGATGGTGTCCAGTAGAAAACTATCCACCAGGGAATTGCCATTATATAAATGTCTCATAAGCAAATCGGAAGATACAGGCATGATAAAAGCTATCGTAGCGCAAGAGAAACCCAATGGCAACCTCAGAGCGATGTTTGTGTTATTAGACTTTTGGAAAAAGGGATTGAGGGACTGTTTTGTCGACGCGGATATTTCAAAAGGCGAATTCGAAGATAGATGCGCCAAAATAGGTGAGGAGTTTCCCTTTGAGGAGATTGACTTTGACAAGTGCAGACAATATATCAAACAGGCTCATCGCATTTCAACCGAGATAGGGGCGGAGATTCCCTGGGAATACGAATACTGGCAGGATATGCTGGGTGATATGTCAATGGTAAAAGACATAGGCGGCTCTCTTTATAAATGCGCTAAATGTTGGGCGGATTTGCCGGAACGAACTGTAGGATTGATGAAACAGCATGCGAAATCAGAGGATATTCAATTTTATATTTTATGTAGAAAATGCGGCGGTCAGGCGGAATTCGTCGAAGGAATAGAATTTGGTGAGACGGAATTAGAGTTCAAGTTCGATGACCCGAGGGAGATTGAAAATTTTCGGCCATTCAACGATGGCGCCAGCCCTGCGAAAGGTCATTGGCAAGTTAAGGATGGCGCGTTGTACCAACTCACGAATGACGTCAGGGATGGCAATGGCCCATCTGGGCAAGACCCCAACCCCGGCGCCTATCTCTTGCTGACCGTTCCTGGCTGTTTAGAGTGGAAAGATTACGTGGTATCAGCGGATTTTGTCTGGACCGATAACGACCTTTGGGGCATTATGTTCTACTACACCGATGAACTGAACTACTATCGCTACAGTGTGGAACAGTACGATTCGGTGAAACTTGACCGAAATCCCAAATACAGACTAGAGAGATTTGTCAATGGGCGCTACACCAAGCTGGCTGAAGGGGATATCCCCGGCGTCCGCATCCCAAATGGTTCGCCTGAGGAAGATAACAGGATTGAACCCCATAAACTTAGGGTTTCCATCAAAGATGGCAGCATCGAACTCCTCTTCGATGATAAATCCCTCAAAAAGCTGGCCGACGACTCCCTTCAGAAGGGAACGGTCGCGTTTTACGTCTGGAGCAACACCGGTTGGATTAAAAATCTCAAAATCACAGGCAAGCTCGTTACAGCTATCTAACCCTCAGCAAACTCACAACAACTTAGTACTCTGTAAACCGAGCTTCGGCAAGAATTACAAAAACCGAGTCAGTACAGCGATTTTTGCCCCTCATTATTGGGGGGAGGAGGGTTATTGGGAATAATATGAAGCAGAAAATATGCTAAAATTGAGTTAAAAGGAAAGTGAAATCAAGATGCAGATATCAGAACAGATATGGCGGCTTGTATATGTAATATTGGCTCTAATTGGCATAGGAGTAACAATGGAAAAGTGTGACTACAAGCGCAGATAACGCAGATAAAATAGCAGAAGCCCTAAATAGTGCTTTCAGGCAGACTGAGTCATCTTTGGAAGCTGGTTTTAGCCAAACAGAACAGAATGCTGTTATTCTCGCTTTAGGCACTCAGGGAGATAGACCAAATTGGCCCAACTTCTTAAGAAAAGCAACGGAAAAGGCAATTGACAGAGGTTTTGTTAAAACAACTGCTACTGGCTTTGTCACTACCGAAGCTGGAGAGAAAAGATTATCAGGCTATATCCAAGAGCAAATTCAGGATATAGTTAAAGCAAATCCTGATATTGCTTTTGAAGAACTTAGCGCTAGGGTAGTTGAAAAATTAGGCATAAAACACTTAAATACAAGGGTGATTATATGGGAAAGTCGATACTAATTGAAGACAAAAGCTATACTTTTTCTGATTACTTTGAATTAGCTTACCCTACCAAAGAGATAGTAGCTGAATTTGGCTATAAATTCCAATTAACAAAGCTTGAATTGCCAAAACAGCCAGTTGCTGAAGGTTCATTAAACAGGCTAAAGGAGGCTTTCTATAGGAAGCTTCCTCATATTTCTATTAATTCAGAGGCGGCAAGAAGAGAATTTCTGGTTTCCCCTTTACTACTTGAATTGCTGGATTATATCGATTTTTACATTGATATAGACTATCCTCTCAATGTAAGTGACAAGCTCAAAGGCAATATTGATTATCTTATCCGTTCCTCCCAAAGTTTAGTGGTTATTGAAGCCAAAAATGCTGATTTAGAGAGAGGTTTTAGCCAACTCTCAGTAGAATTAATTGCTTTAGATAAATATTTAGAGGATAATAGTGCTCTTATCTATGGAACTGTAACGGTGGGTGATATATGGCGTTTTGGAATTCTCGAAAGGGAAAACAAAACAGTATTAAAAGACATTGATGCTTTCTTGGTGCCAGCAGATTTAGAAGATTTATGTACCGTATTCATGGGAATACTGAAGTCTCCTAAACCCTGAAGGTATCACACAGGACGGGTAATTTTTAGGTTATGGGGGTTCTATCTAGGCCTAACCAGTGCTTGCAGTCGACCGCTTACCGTGGTGGCTGAAGCGAAACGTTAGGTTGCGGTGGGTAGCTGGCAATCACCTGAGTGACGGAATCTCGACCTACAATAAAGCGAGGTGATAAGAGATGTTTAGAAAAACTTTACTGGGGTTGAAAACCCCAGCCTATCTGACTTTATTCGTAG
>DTYX01001035.1 GCA_012961655.1 Candidatus Poribacteria bacterium | reverse complement strand
TATACTGAAAGAAAGGAAGGTGAAAAACCTGGTTTTTAGGAAAGTGTAAAAACAGACAGAAACACTTAGGAAAAAAGAACCAGGTATGAAATGAATAATTTACAACTGATTCGCAATAAAAGGGGACCTCTGGTCTTTAGTTTGCTCTTATTAACGACTGTTCTATGCGCTTCAGCGATAGGCGATGATGTCAAACCTCAGTCTTCCGCGACATACATTTTTGGCAAGGTTGAAGTGTTAAGGTCAGACAGCAGCGATTGGGAATTTTTAAAGAGGAATGCGCCGTTATCATCGGATGACCTCATCCGCATGCCGCCCATCTCACTTCTGCGGATTAAAGAGAAAGACGGTGTGGCATTTCCAGCTTTCCATGGCAGCAGAGAACTTCGAGTGAGCCAACTCATAGCTGAAGGCAGAAAGAGAATAACGAGTTCTAAGGGCAAACGTTTAGATACAGATTTAGATGGCGGTATAGCCATAGACATACTGCCCACGGGGAATCCAAATATTACCGCAGCAAACTTACCGAGACAGACTAAAAGTGAAACGGTAAAAATCCCACCGACTGAATTACGTAAGCTGCGTTTCTCGCTTCAACATCCATCCGACGCTCTCAAAGCTTATGCCCTGAGTAAACTTGAGCAAATTTATGGAAATCAACAAGACAGTTTTCAACCGAATGGTGATGGGCTCAGGCGGGAAATTACCGTCTATCCAGGCAAAAATATCTTACAAGCGCGATGCTTATTTGACGCTCTCAGGTCTGCCTTCGCGCAAAGCGAATTCCGCATTCCGAATTCCGCATTCCGAATTCTTCTACTTTATGGTCAGATGCTCCAAAGTATAGGGATAAAGGTGGATTTTATCTCTAATTCCAAAGATGAATTATGCCTGATTTTTGACAGCGGGAGAAAAACAGATGAAATCGGACGAATCACCGCGAATCGGACGTTAGTATATCCAGACGAGCAAAACCTCTGGATTCCCATTAGTATCTCAGACGTAAATAACAATTTTACCCATGCCTGGTATATCGGAAGCCAACTGGCGAATGAAGAGTAATACCATTTCGTCTAAAAATTCCTAACCAGAAAGGATTTGTTCTCTTAGCCCGATGGTTTCAGCATCGGGCTTTCGAGCAATGTTCAGAAAAATTATAAACACACAACTGAAAAGATATTTAATCCTCTTTGCTATCGGATTATCGCCATCTGTTCTCGTGGGTGTAATGCGCTACATCGGAGGACTAGAATTTGCCGAATTGAAGATGTTGGATGTCAGAAGCAGATTTTTCTCATCTGGACAAAGACCTAACCAAGATATCGTTCTTCTTACAATAGACGGCAAAAGTGAAGAGGCGTTGGGCGCTCTGCCATGGCCGCAGGGCGTATATTCTACTATTCTGAATGTCTTACAGCAAGCTAAACCTGAATCGGTTTCCCTGATGCTCTGGTTTAACCGAGAATGGGAAGATGCAGATATTTTCCCCGGCAAGAATCTATTTGTCATCCGTCCTTTTACCCCTATCCATCTTTCTCAAGATGCGATTCCAGCAGTGTCCGCTTGGGGAAGTCTGCCTGATAGTCTCGCTTCGGCTCAAGAACAGAGTTTCAGTTTTATGCCGCTGAGCAAGGAAGATGGCATTCGTCGTCACGCTCAGTTGCTAGTAAGAGAGCAAAACTTAAACCGTTACAGATATGCCTTAGAGTTGTTGGCAATCTGCCATCACTTTGGGATTGATAAATCCAGAATAGATATTAGCGATAGCTTTTGGTGGGGAAAATACCTTGAATTACCAAAGACACAAGGGATAAAGATTCGCATTCCGATTAATGCGCAAGGTAGAATGTTGATAAATTTCGTTGGCGATATAACTGACTTCAATCACATCTCCTTCGTTGACGCCCTTGACCTTTACTATTCCGAGAAGTTTGAACAGACGTTTTTCGACAAACAACTTCTTATCGGTATTACAACGGATGAAGCTCAACGCTCGCCCACTCCCTTAGGACAACTCTCCGCTTTAGCTATAAGAGCCAACGTTATAAATACCCTCCTTAGTCAGCAATTCATCTCCCGATTGAACCGTAAGGCTGATATTTTGTATATGGGATTTCTCTGTATTTTAATAGCCGCTTTCTCAATCTTTTTCTATAAGGAAGAGAAAAGCTATTCATGGCTTCTGTTAATCGGACTTATCCTATTGATTGTTCATACTCTTTTTACTCTGACGACATTCCGACTATGGAGGCTCTGGATTGATTTTACCCGACCATTCCTGGCTGTTATCGTAAGCAGCGTCGTCTCAAGTCTATATCTCGGCTACTTCCGCTTACAGGCTCTCATTTGGCAATTACGGACGACTCAAAAACAACTGGTGCAGTCTGAAAAAGAAGCTATTTACGGCAGGATGACCGCGCTAGTGCGGCATGAGATTAGAAATAGTCTCGGTTCGATCCGCTCGCCCGCCGAAGTGGTGCAGCGAAATTTTCAGAAGAATGACCCGTTGAAGATGCGAGAACGACCGGATATGATTATTCATCAAATGGATAGAATTATTACAGGAGTTGAGAAGCTAAATGATATGGTCGAAAATGAACTGAGTTTCTTTAAGAATACGGAACTTCATTTTCAGGAAAACGACTTATCTGAGATTATAAATTCTTCTCTCGATGTCGTTGAAACTGAGATTCAGGAGCGCAACATCAATGTCACCGTAAAAATCGAGCCAACTTTACCGACGCTCTACGTGGATGCTGAGAAATTGCGCATAGCCTTTACGAATCTGATTAAAAACGCCTGCCAGGCGATGCCAAAAGGCGGTGAACTTAGCATCGAAGCGTACGGAATTCGGAATGGGATTTTGCAGAAGAGACAAAGCAAATTGAAAACTGCAAGCGTTATGGCTTCACAACTTCTATCCTGGCGGCGAAGAGGACAAAATAAATTAAACTTCACCAGCGATTATATCGTCATTAAATTCAAAGATACTGGTTCCGGTATATCAGAAGAGGATAAGGAAAGAATATTTGAGCCGTTTCACACAACTAAACCGAGGGGGTTGGGTTTGGGGTTGGCAATTGTCAAGAATGTCATCGCCGGGCACAATGGTCAGATAACTGTCGAAAGTCAAATTGGCAAAGGAACGACTTTTACCGTGACAATTCCAATTCATGCTGAAGGGACAAGGGGCGATAAGGTTCAATCAACCTTTCCTTGAGTATAACGTAAACAAGTTTTTGATAATTTGACATAAGGCTTGGATTTTCCTGAAGACGGGTTTACTGGCGTAAATCACGTGTAATATTACGTATCACGTATTACGCTTTACGCATTACTACAAAGAGGCTAAAAAAAAAGAGCAAATATTGAAACGATGTGTGCGAAATACAGGAGTTATCATGTATCAATCCAAAATTCTCATAGCCGATGATAATAAGGATACTTGTCGGGATATTGAAATGGTTCTCGCCATGGAATCTGACCTTCAAGTTAGCATTGATTTCGCCTACAACAGGGACGAAGCAATAGCTCGCTTGGATACAAATCAGGCCTATGACCTGGCTATACTCGATTTATGGATGCCAGACGCATCTGGAGCAGTCGATAAAGAAAGCGGATTAAAGATTCTTGAACGCTGTAAGCAGATACACCCCAGTCCAGAGGTCATTATTATTACCGGCTATAGCTCCTCTGATACCGCTCTCCGCTCAATGGGATTGGGCGCGCTGGATTATATCCCACGCCCGATTGATTACGATATATTGGTCTCGCGAGTCAAACAGGCTCTGCAGATAAGTAGTCTAGAGAAAGAGAATCAGAATATCGTTGATGATGACTTTGACGAATACGAGATTATCGGTGAGAGCCAAGCGATGATTGAAGTGATGAAGCAAGTCGGCAGAATTGCCAAGACAGACGAAGATGTATTCATCTACGGTGAAAGCGGTACGGGCAAAGATTTAATCGCGCGAGCTATTCATGAAAACAGCCCACGTAAAGATGGGCCTTTCAGCGTTTTAAATTGCACTGCTATCCCAAAAGAACAGATTGAAGCGGAACTATTTGGCATTCGCAAAGGAGTAGCTACGCAAGTCGACTCAAGACCGGGTAAATTTTTGGAGGCTACCGGAGGTACGCTATTTTTGGATGAAATCGGTGAAATTAGTTTAGATATCCAGCCGAAACTGCTCAGGGCGATAGAACAGAAGGAGATACAGGGGATTGGCAAAGAGATTCAACGAGTCGATGTCAGGATAATTGCCGCAACGAACCGTGACCTTGAGGAAGCAGTTGCTAAAAAGCTTTTCCGAAGCGATTTGTATTACCGTTTGAGTGGACCTGATGATATCTATATGCCGCCTCTACGGGAAAGACAAGGTGATATTCAATTATTGGCGAATTATTTTCTCAGAAAATACGCTCAAAAGCTGGGAAAAAATTATATCTACGGATTCGAGGAGAACGTACTACCAATCTTGAAAGCGTATAATTGGCCGGGAAATGTGCGGGAACTTAAAAAGGACATCCGCTACACGGTGGCAAAGTGTAGCGGTAAGTTTATCTCACTAGATGACCTACCCAAAAAGTTTCTAACATCTCATATTGCTCAAGAGTCATCATCTACTGACACACCATCTGAAAAAGAGAGTTTGTCCGTGGCGATGCTTGAATTGCTTGAAATTGAAAACCTCAAAGAAGCGAGAGAACAATTTGAGAAACTTTTCTTAGAGTGGAAGTTAAATAAGCATAGTTGGAATGTAGCTAAAACAGCCAGGCAAATAGACATAGCTCGTAAGAGTCTACACGGAAAGATAAAGAGATACGGCTTAAAAAAATGATGGCATAGTGTTACCTTTTGGTTACAGTGTAACCTCTGAGTGACACCTTATGGTGACATCTGAATTCCAAAGTCCGAAATCTGATGGCAAGAGCTAGAAACTGCGGCTCGTCGAAGTGGCATAAATTTTGCTCTCTCGAAACAGGAATAAAGATGTTCTGTTCGGAGGTAATTAAATGGAGCGTGATGAATTGGATTTTTCAACTGAACAGACTTTTCCAGTTGCGGCACCTACAAGTATGAAGCAAATTGAATCCAGCCAACCAACTGTAAATCGAAGAAAACTTCGTTCTTTGCCAGCTGAGTCGCTATCACATCGGGGCGAAGAGAATTTCCTTCCCAATCCTGCTCTCGAACGAAGTGAAGGGTTAGAAGCGCCCCCTTTCTTATCTGCAAATGATAATTACGCCGATCCGGAAGACGATTTTGTGTCCAGTTACCCCAACAAGGAAGATAGCGCCCTAAATGTATATCTTCATCAAATTCGGCAAATTCCCCCGCTTTCTAAACCGGAAGAGATATCACTCTTTATAAAAATTGAGAAACAGAAGAGAATTATTCAAGACTCTATTTCGGAATTGGAATCTATTTCTCCTGATAAAAAACGAGATTGGGAACAATTATCGCCGGCTGAAATCGAGTGTTCTGTTAAAAAACTGCTTGACCATGAGTATTTCCAGAGGAACGACGATGCAGATACTCGCCATTACCTACAGTATCTGATAGCTACAATCAAAAGAAGCTGCGAGCAGATACAGATGGCCAAAAATCGGATTGTAGAAGCCAATCTCAGATTAGTGGTATGTATCGCGAAGAGATACAATGCCCGTGGTCTAACACTTTCGGACCTCGTCCAGGAAGGCAATACAGGTTTAATGACAGCCGTAGACCGGTTTGAGTATCGACGTGGGGCAAAATTTAGCGCTTACGCTTCCTGGTGGATTCAACAAGCTATCGGTTACGCCATTGCGAATCAAGACAGGGTAGTTCGCTTACCAGCGTATGTCGGCGAAATCCTGCGTAAAGTAAGACGCGCCTCTGAACAATTTCGGCAAGAAAAGTCTAGAACTCCAAATAATGAGGAAATCGCTGAAATTACGGGCTTGTCTTCGAAAACCCTTGAAAAGCTTTCTAAAACAGCTATGGATGTCTCCTCACTGGATGATTTCATCGGCGAAGAGAAGGAAGTTCGAAGGTTAAATCTTATCGAAGATGAGCAAAGACCAACCCCTGAACAGCAAGTGACGATGATATGTTTGCAAGAGGAGCTAGAACAAGTATTAAAGTCACTGCCACCGCGTGAGGAACAGATAATCAGATTGAGGTATGGTCTAGATGATGGATATGCCTATAGTTTGCAGGAGATAGGTTCACGATTCAACCTCTCCCGAGAACGTGTACGCCAACTCGAGAACCGAGCCCTAAAACGATTACGTTATCCGGCGCGCTGCGCTAAACTACAAGAATTTTTATAGCACTAAACAAACAACCATCCTCCATTATATGGAGTAGCGGCGCTTGCGACGCGCTCATGCGAGACAAGTTAAGCTATTCCGCTACATCATCGTTTTTCTAATAATACATGGGGAATTTCTGAGTTGGTCAGTTGACTATCCTCGACGGAAATTTCATTGAGGATAACTCGGATACCACATCTCTCGCCAAACGTATTCAACCACCCATACCGCTACCTCGTCTGCGTGTTAGAGGGCTCCACATACCGACATGGCGTATGAGCTCATCATTTCCATCAGCACAGAATTTCAGGCTACAAAGAAGCTTTGGAACATCCCCAGGACCTGCCATTGTTAAGTCACCCAAACCGAGATTGCCGAATTTTTCGATCCAATTTTACCGCAACGCTTTACCAAAATCTTGATTTATTGTATCGTAAAAGAGAATTTATGTCAAAAGTAAAGTTTAAAGGTAAATTTTATTAGTTTTACACTT
>DTYX01001034.1 GCA_012961655.1 Candidatus Poribacteria bacterium | reverse complement strand
GAGAAAGATAGAAGAGTTTTTGCCATTTTGCTGCCAGAAACATCTGTCTTAAAAAAACTAAAAGTCCTAAAATTCAGAAAATACAGGGAGGTTAATGCAAATATGATAAATCCTAAGCTATAAGCGATGCTCGCGCCAACAAGTTTGATATTTAAGGCGAGAAGAATGATGAGAAATAGAAACGTACAGGAGCGAAATACAAGCTGCTTTGATAGTACTGCGTATTTAGTTTTTTTAAATCCTCTGAGCGACGCGTAGAAATATTCAGCGGCGACGGTGAAAGGAATAGTCAGCGCAAATATTGAAATAACAATCTGTAGATTGCCTTTCTTAAATATATTTACAGCGATGTACTGACTGGATACAAAAAGAAAAGCCGCCAGGAAAAAGCTGGCACTGATAGCTATTTTCAGTCCAGAGGTTATCGTTCCTTTTACGTTGCTCAGTTGTCCCTTTGCAAGGTAGAAAGGAATATATCGAGAAATTGCCGGCGGAAGTCCAATGAGAGATAAAGTTTGAAATAATGCTAAAATAACTAAGCCTAGACTTAAAACGCCATAATCTGCGGGGCCGAGAGAACGAGCCGCTATCATCCTCGTAGCAAACATCAAGATTTCGCCCAAAAACATCCCAAGGAAAACGATGCCAGCGCTACTGCTTATTTCATAAATAGCATTAAATGAAGGAGATTTCTTAAAAATACCCATTTTATAATCGGTTTTGTCCTAAATCAATTTGAGGGCAGGAGGGAATCTGGACCTGCATCAGTGAACGGAAATTTAGCAAAAGGAGCAAAACTCACTCGTGCGAGCTTTGCATCATCAAGGTTATCATAAATTTGTCTTTCGATATCATCTACCACAGTACTGCCCCACCAATTATCCAGGGCAGAGATTTTTCTTTGTGCTTTATAAGCAACTCTAATCGCATAGTCGAAATTATCCGCCAGATTATTTTGTTTTACTTCAACTCCTTCCATATACAATATCAGACCTATTTCATTTTGGGTGATTACATTTTTACTGATAACAGTCCTGCCCCGTCCTTTCATAATTATTCCTATGGTGTTATCCTTAATCAGGTTATTCATTATTGTAGGCTTTGAGCCATAAGATTGAATGCCCCTGTAATTGTTCATAATAAAACAGTCCATAATTTTAGGAGACGATGAAAATATGTTAACACCAGTTTCGGCATATTCAACCTTTACATATCTCAGGAAACTCTTATCATCATTGGTGTTCTGAAATTCAATTCCCTTCCAATCCTTAATTTCTGGGTCGGTATTGGTCGATGTAAAGGTGATGATGTAATCGTCCAATGTCTCAAGTCTGATATCAAGACTAGCCACCCCTTGATTAGTTTCAGGCTGCTGAATCTCTGTCATCCCGTTGGCAATGAGGACACCTTTGACAATAAACCCATAGAATCCATCAAAGCGCACCTCCACGCCCGGGTGGAGGATTAATGTTGCGCTTCTCTCAACGATAATGTCGCTTTTAGCAATGTATGGACTGTGAGCGATATCCCAGATGGTATCAGTTGTAATGCTGCCGGATACTTCGGTGCTTCCCAACGCCTCGACTGTAGGAGGATTTGATTCCGCACAACCATATATCAAGAAAGCGAAGAAAAATATTACCAATAGGTTAGCAAATTTGTAGATTGTCTTGAAAAAGATTATCTGTATATCCATCTTTACAAAACCATCCATAGGTCATTTTTAACCCAGTATCTATATCTATTTCAGGCACAAATTCCAAAATCCGAGTCGCCTTTTCAATGCCAGAATAATTTCTGATAATCTCGCCTGTTCTTTTAGGCTCAAAAATGATATCCACATTGTTACCTGAAAGCGCTTTTATCTTATGCGCAAGTTCGAGTATCATTGTTTCTTTGCCAGTTCCTATCTGAAATATTCCTTCTGCATTACTATTATTGATGGAGAGAAGAATAGCGCGACAGATATCATCAACATAGATAAAATCTCGAGTTTGATAACCATTGCCATAAATCGTCAATGGACGATTGCTTAAAACGTTTGTGATAAATTGGGAGATAACACTACTTTTGTGTGTAGAATAAGATCCATAAGCATTTGCAAATCTCAAGGAAACTGTCTGTAGCCCATAGGACGCTGCAAAAGCTGAACAGTATGCTTCGCACGTTAATTTACTGGCGCCATAAGGAGAAAGCGGCGCTGGAATAGCTTTCTCTGTTATCGGCGGTATTTGTTCTCCCACAGCAGCATTAGAAGAAGCAAAGATGAATTTCTCAACCGATTGACTTGACACGGCACCTTTCAAAAGATTAAAAGTACCCACGACATTTACATCAAAGTCCAACTGAGGATTTTCAATCGATTTTATAACGTCTGTATGAGCAGCAAGATGTACGACAACATCGGTTCCTTGAGTAATTTTTTTAATAAGTTCTTCGTCTCTTATATCCCCTACTATTAACTCAACATCATTTTGCCCCAAATTCTCCCTTTTCCCCGCTGATAAATTATCCAATACCTTGATTTTGCAGTTCTTGTATGCGAGCATGCATACCAAGTTGGCGCCTATGAATCCACAGCCACCTGTAATTAAGATTGATTTTCCATGTAGTTCCATATTTTCCTTTGCGCTTATATAGTTCCGGGTGCAAAATAGGCGTCCCAAATCCGCATGGATACTGAATCGCCTTCCGAGTTTGGTGACCGAATGAACGAATTTTGCCCAATTTTAGGGTTTTTTACCGAATGAAAAATTAAAATCCTTATTCCACACGGATTTGAGGTGTGGGTTTTGTCATCCACTTAGATTTTCCCCAGCTATAGCTTGTTCAAACGCCTCCGTCACGCTAGCCGGCGCGCCCGTAATCTCTGCTAAGATACGCAGCGGGGACGGCAGGGGTTCCTGCCACAACCAATTCACTTTCAACCAGAAGTCTGAAATCGCTAGAGAATGATATATGCCCCCCGGTGCTAAATCAACCAGGATATATTGTCCAGTGTCATCTCGTTGGTAGAAAAAGGCTTCTTTCTCTAACGGATCAATCAGCCAGTATTCGGGGACGCCTCCACGTTCATAGTCGACTAGCTTCTTCTCATAGTCACGGTCGATACTCTCCTCCGAAACGATTTCTATCACCAAATCTGCAGGGCCATCAAGATAAGTATCCCTCAGCCGGGCAGCATGTGAATATGCGACGAACAACAGGTCAGGTTCTCTACCGCGTCGCACAAACGGAAGGCGCATCGCAAAAGGGGCGCGAAGTATCTCGCCAAGTCCTCTGAGCTCCGTATAAAGCCCAAGGACTTTCTCAAGAAAACTTGAGATACGCTGATGCCGCGTCGATGAGGGAGACATCAGAACAATCTCCCCATCCACCCACTCCGCCCATGTATCTTCATCACACCAGTCCAAAAATTCTTCAAAGGTCACTTTTCCCTGCGGTACTCTCTTGGTTTCAATTAGGTCACTGATTGAAAAACCCACTGCTTTCATGAGTTCCTTCTTCTTTTCGAGGGTATTATATGACGCAAATATCCCACAATTTTGAAAACGAACCACTTAATAACTCAGCTTGCGTTTGCTTCTAACTTATCCAATCTAGCTTTCAACATCTCAATTTCCTCTCGTTGGAGGGCTATTAGTCTATCCTTTTCCGTTTCCGCCAAATGCTCTTCCACTTTTGTCTCTATTTTAATCAATCTTCGCCACCGGCCCCCTGTGTGGCACACT
>DTYX01001033.1 GCA_012961655.1 Candidatus Poribacteria bacterium | reverse complement strand
CTGCTCCATAGGCTTCCAAAGCCCAGACTTCCATTTCACCAAATCGCTGTCCACCTAATTGAGCTTTGCCGCCAAGGGGTTGTTGCGTGACTAGAGAATATGGCCCCGTTGATCTGGCGTGTATTTTATCATCAACCAGATGATGTAACTTCATTATATAGGTATAACCCACAGTGATTTCTTGGTCGAACGGTTCACCAGTTCTGCCGTCATAAAGTTTGGTTTTGCCATTTTCTGGCAGACCCGCTTTTTTTAGCGCTTCTTTGATGTTGCTTGCTTTAGCGCCATTAAACACTGGCGTGGCAATATAAAGCCCCAAAGTCTTCGCAGCCCATCCTAGATGGGTTTCCAAAATTTGACCGATATTCATTCTAGAGGGTACCCCAAGAGGATTCAAGATAATATCAACTGGAGTGCCATCGGGAAGATACGGCATATCCTCGACAGGTAAAATTCTAGCTATAACACCTTTATTACCGTGTCTTCCAGCCACTTTATCACCCACTTGAATCTTGCGTTTTGTCGCGACATATACCTTAACTAATTTAATGATGCCGGGGCGCAATTCATCACCCTTGCGAATTTTCTCAAGCCGTTCATCTTTTTGAGCTGTTAAAGCTTCAGTTCTTCCTTGGGCTAGACGTTTAATACTAAGAATTTGATTTGTCGCTTCAGAATCGATAATGAAGAACTGTTCAAGCGGAACACCGCTATTTAACATCTCCTCGGTAATTACCTCACCGCGGCGTCCGATGATACTTTCCCCGTCCGAAATACTACTTGCAAGAGTTTGTCCTTGTAGGATTTTCCTAATTTCCTCATTTTTTCGCTGATTAATCAATCCTATTTTACTTTGCCATTCTCGCTGGACCTGTTTAATCTGCGCATCTTCTCGGAGTTTCGTCTGTTTATCCTTTTCACGCTCTTTACGTGAAAAGACTTTAACATCCACAACAACTCCTTCATGCCCGGGTTTTGCGCGCAAAGAAGCATCTCGAACATCACCCGCTTTTTCACCAAATATTGCTCTCAGCAATTTCTCTTCTGGTCCTAGCTCACTTTCACCTTTCGGAGTAACTTTTCCAACTAGGATATCACCGGGTTCAATAGTAGAGCCTATCCGGATGATACCTTCATCATCAAGGTTTTTCAAGGCATCGGGACTAACATTTGGAATATCCCTAGTTATCTCTTCTTTGCCTAGAGTTGTATCACGGGCTTCGGCTTCAAATTCTTCCAGATGAATTGAAGTAAAGACATCCTCTTGGACTAATTTGTCACTAATTACAATGGCATCTTCAAAATTATAGCCTTCCCATGGCATAAACGCTACCAGAATATTTGCGCCGAGGGCAAGTTCACCGCCATCAGTAGCGGCGCCGTCGGCAATTACCTGACCGGCAGTAATTTTTTCACCCACTTTAACAATTGGTCTCTGATTGATGCAAGTACCGCTATTGGACCTCTTGAATTTCAGGAGTTTATAAACATCATATCCCATCTCAGAAAAAGACTGTTCGCCGCTGACAATATTAAATGTGTCTTCAGTACGAATAATAATTTCCTCGGCGCTTACGCTTTCAACTATTCCATCTCGTTGTGCAACAACAACAGCCCCCGAATCAATTGCAGTTTTATACTCCATGCCAGTTCCAATCAATGGAGCTTGAGAACGTATAAGAGGCACTGCTTGACGCTGTTGATTAGCGCCCATCAAAGCTCGGCCGGCGTCATCATGTTCCAAAAAAGGAATTAGAGCAGCGGAGACTGATACGATTTGCTTTGGTGAAACATCAATGTAATTTATCTCATCAGGCGGCCTATGCGGATATTCCCCTTTATGTCTTACCATCACTTGTTCTTCCATTAATGTTCCAGTATTATCCAATGGTGCATTTGCTTGAGCAATGATGAAATCATCTTCTTTGTCTGCCGGTAGATATTTTATCTGATCCGTCACAAGGCCATTTACAACTCTGCGATAAGGGGTTTCTAAAAATCCATAATCATTCACTCGAGCATAAGTGCTTAATGAAACAATTAAACCCACGGAAGGTCCCTCTGGCGTTTCAATAGGACAGATACGACCATAGTGTGTGTGGTGTACATCACGCGCTTCGAAAGTCGCTCTATCACGATGAAGTCCACCGGGGCCCAAGGCGCTTAATCGTCGTTTATGGGTCAACTCATCAAGCGGATTTATCTGCTGCATAAATTGAGACAGTTGACTGCTCCCGAAGAAATCTTTAATAGCGCCGGTGAGGGGCTTAGAATTGATTATATCCTGAGGGGTTGCATTTTCTATGTCCTGAATGGTCATGCGTTCCTTGATAACTCGCGCCATTCTAGAAAGCCCAATGCGAAATTGATTTTGCAATAATTCTCCAACCGTTTTAACACGACGATTTCCCAAATGGTCTATGTTGTCCACTGAGCCTTTACCATGTTGGACCTTCATTAGGTATCTGAGAACTTCAACAATATCTTCCGGCATAAGAATACGTACATCTTCCGGGACATTTAGACCAAGCTTCTCATTCAATTTATAACGTCCCACTCTGGATAAATCATATCTTGTTGGGTCTGAAAAAAGCTTATCCAATCGAGACCTAGCGCTTTCCACCGTTGGCGGGTCACCGGGTTGAAGCTTTCTAAAGATTTCACGCAAAGCCTCATTTTGACTTCTAGGGGTTTTGTCTGCTTTCAAAGTATTACACAAAAATTCTATCTCTTCGGCATCTTCCCGACGCAAAAGTTCTAATTCCGTACATCCTGCGTCGAGTAATTTTTCCAGCAACTCCACGTTTATATCTTCATTGGCTTCAGCAATAACTTCCCCTGTGTTTTTATCAATAACCGGCGCGGCAATAACTCTATTAATCATAGAGACAGAAAAACTGTCATCATATACATAAACCTCTTTAACTCCGGCAACTCGAATCTTCTCGAGTTCTAGCTCTGTGAAAACAGTAGTTGCGTTAACGATAACATCCGAAGTTTCTGGGTCTACCACGTCGTACATTGCCACTTCACCAAGTATTTCATCAAAGCGTTCTTTTGGAAGCAGAACACCCTCCCTATTCCATGGTGAAAGTTTCACGATTTCAGTTTTGGCAAATAATCTAAGAATTTCCTCATCCGTTTCCCACCCTAAAGCTCGCAGCAAAATGGTCGCAAACATCTTCTTTCGCCTATCCAAGCGAACGTAGATATAATCTTTTATATCATATTCGAATTCAATCCAAGCACCGCGGTATGGAACAATTTTAGCAGAATATAATTTTCTACCACTAGAATGCGTATTCTCAGAGAAAGTCACTCCTGGAGAGCGATGAAGTTGACTAACAACGACTCTTTCGGCGCCGTTGATAACAAACGTTCCTCTTTCAGTCATCAGAGGAAACTCACTCATGTAGACTTCAGATTCCTTTATATGTATTATCCGTTTCTCTTGAGTATCTTTATCTTTTTCTCTTAAAACCAAGCGAACCTTAGCTTTCAGAGGAGCAGCATAGTTCATGCCTCTATCCTGGCACTCATTAACATCATACTTAGGCTTACCTAAGGAATAACTGACAAATTCTATCGAAGAAGTCTCACTAAAGTCAGTTATAGGAAAAATTTCGTTAAAAACTTCTTGCAACCCTGTATCTTCTCGCTTTTCTGGCGGAACACCTTTTTGAAGAAACTTTTCGTATGACTTCTTTTGAATTTCAATAAGGTCAGGTAAATCCATAACCTCAGGAAGTTTGGCATAAGAAAGCCTCTCACGTTTTCCATATTTAACTATATTGGACATTACTTTCACCTTATCCGTTTTGGAATTTAAGGTTGGAAACAAATTCATTATGAGGATGGGTTTACTTCGTAAACCACGCAAACGACATTGGCTTTAACCCCGTATGCTATGCAAATGCCGCAGAAGGATCTAGAATCTAACGGAGTAGAGCTGCTAATCGCTCAACTGAGGAAATCAACTTCAAAGCCGATTATTTCAAGCTCCTTATTAATCGGAGAGTAGTTAAAATATTTATCATGGAAAGATTAATAACAGAAATTTCAACACTTAAAATTGAAAATAAGCAAAATTATATTATACAATAAATCATGGTAAAATGTCAAGAAAATTTTTACAGAATTTTCAGAGATTCTCAAAGGTG